>JAZRFU010000182.1:0-12083 GCA_045643865.1 Eubacteriales bacterium | reverse complement strand
TCGGCACTTCACGCCAATACTCTTACTCTTCTGAAATTGAATATGCATACATTATATATCACTCGCCGCGCTTTGTCAAGAGCCGACGCAAATTTCGCCAAAATTTCTCTACAAAAGCTGATTGTCCTCTTGAAAAAAAGTCGCGCGCGTGGTATAATTGTAATGGTTGCAATTGTACTAATCCGATCTATAATGAGAGGTCTTTATATATGGTATTTTCAAGCTTGTTTTTCGTGTTTTTCTTTCTCGTCGTGTGCTACGCCGTGTATTTTGCGGCAAAGCGTATGAAAACGAGAAATATTATATTGCTGGTATCCTCACTCATCTTCTACGCGTGGGGAGGCCCTGTCCTTGTGCTTTTACTGTGTCTGATGACGTTTGTATGCTGGATAGGCGCTCTGCTTATCGAGCAAAACGCTCCAAAGCGCGCGCGTCTTGCGCTTTGTATCACGACCGTTGCTATATGTATAGGCATTCTCGTCATCTTCAAATACACCGGATTTATCCTTTCCAACGTATATTCAATCTTCAATATTGGCTCGGCAATTCCCTCTATCGCTCTGCCGATAGGTATATCCTTCTACACCTTCCAGCTCATCTCCTACGTAATCGACGTTTACAGAGGTGAGGTTGCCGCGCAAAAGAAATATTGGCTTCTCTTGCTCTACGCTTCCCTTTTCCATCAGTGCATCGCAGGACCTATCGTGCGCTATTCCGACGTGAATGAGGATATATGCAACCGCCAAGTCAAGCTTGAGGAGATCAGCCGCGGTATATCACGATTTGCCGTCGGTCTTGCCAAAAAAGCAATACTTGCAAACGGCTGCGGCGTTATAACCGATGCAATATTCAACAAAAACGGCGTTATGATGGGTGCTGACGGAATGAATCAGCTCTCAAGCGCGGCAATTCTCTTGGCATCTCTTTGCTATATGCTCCAGCTTTATCTCGACTTTTCGGCTTACTCCGATATGGCTATCGGCATGGGACTTATGATCGGATTTCATTATAAGGAGAACTTCAACTATCCTTACGTTGCCGAGTCGGTCACGGATTTCTGGCGTCGCTGGCACATTTCTCTATCGACCTTCTTCCGTGACTACGTTTACATACCACTTGGTGGCAACCGTGTATCAGTGCCGCGCCACATCTTCAATATGTTCGCTGTTTGGGCGCTTACGGGCATCTGGCACGGCGCTAACTGGAACTATATCCTCTGGGGACTTTATTGGTTTGTATTCCTTGTAATCGAAAAATACCTGATAAAGCCGAAAAAGTCAACTAATCCGATATTGCGCGTGGGAAAAACTCTGCTTACCGCAGTTATTGTATTTTTCAGCACTATGCTGTTCAAATTCAACGACCTATCCGCGCTCGGAGCGGCGGTGGCAAACATATTTACGTCAAACGGTGGCGGCTTCAGTGACGTAAAAACGGCGCTCACCTTCAAAAACAACATTTTCTTCCTCGCCGTTGCAATTCTCGCCTGCGCTCCCGTCATTCCCATGCTCAAAAAGCTGTGTGACAAAACGTATGTGACACGCAGGGCTTGGTCGGTGGCGTCCGCGGTAGCTCCCGTGCTTCTTATCGCAATATCGGCTCTCGCACTTGCAGGCGACAGCTATAACCCGTTCTTATATTTTCAATTCTGATAAAGGAGGTAGCTTATAATGGATAAATTCGAGCAAAGCGCCGCAAAGCTCAAAATAATTCTCGCGGTATCGCTGGCAGTTGCTCTCTGCCTTATAGGACTTGCCTTCTTTGCGCGTCCCACCGAGTCGGAAAGCGAAAAACGGACGCTTACCGAGTTCCCCGATTTCACGCTTGAATCCTTTTTGAACGGTGAATACACCGCGCAGATCTCCCTTTGGTTTGCCGACACTTTTCCGCTCCGTGAGGCGATGGTTTCTGCCAATTTTGTAATGAAAGATTTATATGGCATAAAAGAAGAGCAGCTTGTAATACAGCCCGATAACATTGAAAATTCAGAAGATAACGCCATAGGTGAAACTATAGGTGGATACTATATCAAAGGAAACACGGCATACGAACTGTATGTCGGAAACAATTCCGCATCAAAAAAATATATAGATACAGTAAACTCCGCTAATATGCTTATAGGCGACATATCTCAAATATATGACATAGTTATCCCACTTCACTATTCTATCACTCTTTCGGAAAAAGACGTGGAGTCCATAAAAAAATCCATAGATTTATCAGACAACAAGGCAGTTATTGACTATATATATTCCGGTCTTGACAGCAGCATCAAAACAGTGGATGCATATTCATCTCTTAAGTCGCATAACGACGAATATATTTATTACCGTACCGATCACCACTGGACTGCTCTTGGCGCATATTACGCATACGTTTCATTCTGCCAAGCAAAAGGAATTACTCCTACGCCCTTGGACAAGCTCACAAAATATGAATTTGATGGATTCCTTGGAACACTTTACGAGAAATCTCAACGGCCATTATCGCTCTCTCAATCTCCCGATGTGGTTGAGGCATTTGTCCCAATGGGCACCAATCATATGACCATACATATGAAAGACGGCACAATATCTGATCAATATGAAATAGTTTGCACTTATACAGATAGAATGTATCAAAATGCGGCGTCCAAATATAATTGCTTTATTGCCGGAGATAATCCATTGACGGAAATACATAACACAAATATAAACAACGGGGCTTCCGTAGTGATAATTAAGGAATCGTACGGCAATGCTTTCGTTCCGTTTTTAGTTGACTCGTATGAATATGTTTATGTAATTGACTATCGTTATTGGGAAGGATCTCTTAAAGATTTTGTTGTGCAAAATAGCATTGAAGACGTCATCTTCCTTAATGTTGTTAATGCAACGTCAGGTGATAGGGTTGACAAGCTCAACGCCATTATCAAATAAAATATAGCGGCGACGCTTTTGCGTCGGCGCCTTTAGTTAATTAGAAATTAGTGCTCTACTGAAACAATGTAGTCGTAGAGGGGCTGACCGCCGTAGATAGCCGCGACCTCACAGTCACCGCCTACCTTTTCGCTTATCATTGCGGCAACCTCGTCTGCCTTCTCTTCGCTGATGCCCTCACCGTAGAATACGGTTACGTAGGACGCACCCGTCATTCCTCTTGCAAGCTGCTTTACGCAACCGAAGCTATCGTTGGTAACGCATGCGATCTTACCCTCAACAAGTCCCAAGAACTGTCCCTTCTTGATGGTAAATCTGTCTATCTTGGTGTCTCTTACCGCAAACGTTACGGACATAGAGGTCACCATTCCCATAGCGTTCTTCATCTCCTGAGTTACGTCGTCAACCTCACCGTCGGGATTGAAGGCGATCATTGCCGCCATACCCTGAGGAACGGTTTCTGTGGGAATAACTATAACCTTTCTGTCGGTCACTATCTGGCTTGCCTGATTTGCAACCATACAGATATTCTTGTTGTTGGGGAGAATATACACGTACTCGGCGGGTGTTTTCATAACCGCGTCGATGATGTCCTGCGTGCTGGGGTTCATTGTCTGTCCGCCCGTGATGATGTTATCAACGCCGATATCTCTGAACATTGCGCTGATACCGTCACCCATACATACGCTGACAAAGCCGTACTTCTTTTCTATCGCCACGATCTCCTGCTTTGCGGGAACAGGAGCTGCCTTTTCGGTCTTTTCATTCTTGCTCTCACCCGTAAGCTCGGTATGCTGATTTCTCATGTTCTCGATCTTAACGGTTGCCAGACTACCGAACTCTATTGCCTTGGTAAGCACTGCGCCGGGATCGTTTGTGTGTATGTGAAGCTTGATTATGCTTTCGTCGTCAACGAAAACTGCACTGTCGCCGATGCTCTTGATGAACTCGTAAAGCTCGCCCGACGTGTCCTCGCCGCGATATTTTTCATTCTTGTCAACGATACACTCGGTACAATATCCAAAGGTAATATCCTCGGAATTGAATTCCGTAAAGTCAGCCGCGGAGCGTGTTTCGGTGCTCTCCTCGCTCTTTTGTGCAATAACGGGATTTCCGTCAAGCGCCGCTCTCATACCCTGAAGCACGCATACAAAGCCGTATCCGCCTGCGTCAACAACACCCGTCTGCTTAAGCACGGGGAGCATTTCGGGAGTTTGTGCGAGAGCATCCGCCGCACCCTTTTCTATAACGCCAAAGAGCTTCTTTATGCTTATTCTCTTATTTGCAAGATAAGCTGCCTCTGCCGCCTCTCCGCTCATTCGCATAACCGTAAGTATAGTTCCCTCGGTGGGCTTCATTACCGCGCGGTACGCCTCAACCGTTCCTCTCTTGAACGCCTCGACAAGCTCGCCGGAGCCGGCTTCGTTTACGTCCTTGAGCGCCTTTGCCATTCCTCTGAAAAAGAGGGAGAGTATCGCGCCGGAGTTTCCTCTTGCCGATCTAAGCATATATGCTGCGACCTTTTCTGCCGCCGAGCCAACGCCAAGACCGTCCTCGGTGCTACCGATGGTGCTCATGGTCAAGCTCATATTGATACCCGTATCTCCGTCAGGAACAGGAAACACGTTGAGGTTATTGATCTCCTCTTTTTTATTGCTGAGCAATGCGGCACCCGACAGTGCCATGTCTCTGAACAAATTGCCGTTTATTTTCATAATTCAATCTCCAAAAATTATCTTTCTGTGCCGAGGAAGAAGAGCGCCAGCGTTCCGGGGCCTGAATGTGCTCCTATAACGGGACCTACCTCGCTTATAAGTATATCGGTAATACCGAATTCCTCGGTTATCATATCAGCCAGCTTCTTTGCGTCATCATAACAATCGCCGTGGCTGATATATACGGTTTGAGTTGCGGGCTCTATCGCAGTTGCCTTCATTTTTTCAACAAGTGCCTTTATAGCCGCGCTTCTTCCGCGTGCCTTTTCTACGTTGATGAGGTGTCCCTCGTTGTCAACGTGCATAACGGGCTTTATACTGAGTATCGAGCCAAGCACCGCAGTAGCTCCCGAAACGCGTCCGCCGCGCTTAAGGAAAAACAGGTCGTCAACGGTAAACCAGTGACAAAGGTTGAGCTTTATGCTCTCAACATAGTCGCGCACCTCATCTATGGTTGCGCCACTGTCACGCTTACGTGCCGCAAGCGTTACGATAAGTCCTTGACCGAGGGATGCGCAGAGCGAATCTACGGTAAGTATCTTTCTGTCGGGATATTTTTCCGAAAGCTCCTCTGCGGCATTTTTACCTGCCATATAGGTTGCGGAAAGTCCCGAAGAAAATCCGATATAAAGAATGTCCTTTCCGTCCGCTAAAAACGGTTCGAATGTGGCAATAAATCTGTCCATATTAGCCGCGCTCGTTTTCGCCGATTTCTTTGAGCGCAGAAATTCGTAAAATTCCTTGATGTCTATCTCGTGGTTCAGCTTTGTTCCGACGTCCTCGATATTCACTTCAAGCGATATCACGGTAACGTCCATTTTTTGCGCTGCTTCGCGCGGCAGATCACACGAAGAGTCGGTTACGATTACAAAATCTCTCATACATTCCTCCAAAATTTATTGTATTCGGGATGCCCTATACCATCCCTTCTCATATTCTCAGTTCAACTTGGCAAAAAGCCAACAATAAGGCATTATCCAATTAATTATACACTATTATTATGTCCTTGTCAATGGATTTTGCCCATTTTTTGTTTCTTTTGGAATATTGTGAGCGTTTGGCACACGAAATTTCGATCTTTGAGCAAGGTGTAGCAGCGGAAGGTTGACAAAACGACAGATATGTGATAAAATCAAAAAAGTTAAAAATTCAAGGCAAAAAGAGGTCGAAATGACAGTCATAATTGCAGAAAAGCCAAGTCTTGCGCGCAATATCGTGCAAGGAATTCAACAAATGAACCGCTCCACTATGCAAAAGCGGAACGGTTATTTCGAAGGCGACGGATACCTCGTTACGTGGGCATTCGGTCACCTCTTTTCGCTATGCGATATTGAGGATTACACAGGCGGTGATGCGGGAGCGCGATGGACGCTTGACAATCTTCCCTGCTTCCCCGATAAATTCCGTTTCAAGCTCAAGGTCGGCGCTGACAAGAAGGTAGACGCGGGCGTTGAGCGTCAGTTTGGCGTCATCAAATACCTTTGCTGCCGCAATGACGTTGACCGCATAGTCAACGCGGGAGACTCGGACCGCGAGGGTGAGATAATTATTCGTCTTTGCGTTATGAACACGGGCGCACTTGACGGCGCTGATAAGCAATTTATGCGCCTCTGGCTTCCCGATCAGACACCTGAAACCGTAGCAAAGGCACTTGCCGAAATGAAGAATGAATCGGAATACGACAATCTTGCCGACGAGGGCTTTGCGCGCACGTACATTGACTGGCTTTACGGTGTTAACCTTACAAGATATGCTACTCTCAAATCAGGTATGCTTTTGCGCGTCGGACGCGTAATCGTTCCCATTGTGCGCGCTATATACGACAGAGATATGGCTATCCGCAACTTTGTTCCCGACGTGTATTTCGCCATCATATCCAAGGAAAAAACGGGCGGCGAGGAGGTCGAGCTTGTCAGCAAGGAAAAGTTCGACAAGGACAAGCAGGACGCGGCGCTCGCGCTCTGCGAAAAATATAACGCGTCACGCGCTGTTGTTGTATCCAAAAAGACTAAAAAGGAAACCGTTAACCCCGGAAAGCTTTTCTCGCTCTCAAAGCTCCAAAGCTTGCTGGGTAAAAAATATAAAATGTCGATGGCGGACAGTCTTGCCATCGTGCAAAAGCTTTACGAGGAGGGATATCTGACCTATCCACGTACCAACTCCGAATACCTTGCCACCAATGAAAAGGACAAGATCAAAAAGATCATTTCCAACATCAAGGGCATAGGATATCCCGTAGTTTTCAAGGACAAAAAGAGTATTTTCGACGACTCCAAAATTGAAAGCCACTCAGCGCTTACTCCTACCTACAAGATACCCAAAAAGGAAAATCTCTCCGAGAAGGAGATGCAGGTATATCAAACCGTTTTCCGTCGCTTCGTATCGGTATTCTGCTCCGAAGAATGTATTGCCGAAAAGACGGAAATGGTCATAGACGTGGGCGGCTACGAGCAGTTCACGCTCAAAGGAATTACCATTCTGCAAAAGGGCTTCTTACGTTTTGACGATTCCGACCGCAAGGACAAGATACTCCCTTCTCTTGCAGAGGGTGACGAGGTTGTTATCAGCTTCAAGCCCGTGCAAAAGCAGACCTCTCCCCCCAAGCACTACACCATAGAAACGCTCAACAATTACCTCAAAAATCCATTCCGCGAGGACAAGGCGGCGCTTGCCGAAAAGGCAACTGGCAATGAGGGCGGCGAGGAAATTGAAAACGACGAGGAGGATTACCGCGCCATATTCGAGGGACTTGAGCTTGGCACGGAGGCGACGAGAACGGGCATCATCGATAACGCGCGAAAATCGGGATATATTGATCTCAAGAAAGACGTTTACACAATTCTCCCCGGCGGCGAATATCTTATCGAGCAGCTGATGCAGATGAACGTGTCTATGGACAAATACAAGACCAGTCAGCTCGGTCAGGCACTAAAAAAGGTCTATCGCGGAGACATTGCCATATCAGACAGTATTTCCATCGCTTGCAATGAGATCGCCGAGGTGTTCAGCAACAAGAGCTATTCCCCCGAGCTTGACACCGACACGGGCTTTTACGGCGATCTTGTGGGTAAGTGCCCCGTTTGCGGAAAGGACGTTGTCAAGGGAAGATACGGATACGGCTGTCTTGGATATAAGGACGGCTGTAAATTCCGAATAAACAGCTTTATATGCAAGCGCACAATCTCTATATCAAACGCGCGCAAAATTCTCGCCGACGGTGTGTCGAGTGAGATACAGGGCTTTATTTCCAAAAACGGCAAGCCCTTTAATGCAAAGCTCAAGCTTGACGGCGATAAAGTCGTTTTTGAATTCAAATAAAACAAACAAAAAACAGCGGCACTGCTCTTGCAGTGCCGCTGTTTTAGCGTTATACAGGGAGAGGGCCAAGCTCCCATTTGTTGTCTTCGCTGTTGTTATTGCCGCCACCATTGTCTCCCGACGCCGTAATAACGTCCTTTTGAACGCCGAGCAATTCCATCTTTGGCTCAAGATAGGAAAGCTTACGCTCCTCGCTGCAAAAAGTCACAAATTTGGACTCCTTTCAATTATTTTTTCAAGGGTACACGTGGATCTTTGCTTATGTTTTTCGTCCCAAATAAGCTCGCCTATTCCGTCTGACCTTATGCGACCGCTCATGGGATTCTTTACACTCATTATTTCACCTTTTACAGTAACGTCAACATCACTGTTCTCAAACGACAGATCCGTATTCTCCATAACGCAGTCACGCATCACCAGCCCTCGGCAGTAGCAGAGCGGCTGTGTGCCCACGATCTTGCATCTTATCAAGGTGAGATTTTCCGAATACCATGCAAGATATTCGCCTACGATAATACTGTCCTCTACCGTTACGTTTTTAGCGTGCCAGAAGGCGTCCTTGGTATTCAGCACGGAATTTCTGATAGTGAGATTTTCCACGTACTGAAACGAATATTTTCCGCTCATCTCCAGCTCGCTGATATTCATATCCCGACACTCAAAAAAGAGATATTGGGCATTTATTTTGCTTTTTTCTACCGATACGTCGCGACATCTCCAGCCAAATTCCGCGGAGTCGATGTCACAGTCCTCAATACGCACCTTGCAACATTCGCGCAATGCCTTAATACCGTGCATACGGCAATTGCTTATATCGAGGTCTTCGCAATACCAAAGTGCCGCGCGACAAGTCTCGCTCATACTGCTGTCCGATATTTTTGCACCTCTCACGTGCCACAAGGGATAGCGAAGACGGAAATCACAGCCGTCAACGGTTATATTGCTACATTCCTTGAGCGCGGATTCGCCGTCCGCTTCGCCGTCAAATACACAGTTGATTATTTGGGAGTCGCTTATGTCGTAAAGAGCGCGCTCTTCATCATATTGTTGATTTTTGTATATCATATGTCCGTCAGAAATCCCTTCTGCCTTCAATGGCGCGGAAGAGCGTTATCTCGTCCGCATATTCAAGGTCGGAGCCCATGGGCACTCCGTACGCAAGGCGTGTGACCTTTATGTCAAGCGGCTTGAGCAGTCGGGAGATATACATAGCCGTTGCCTCACCCTCAACCGTGGGATTGGTCGCCACTATTACCTCCTGTATCTCACCCTCGCCTATACGCGCAAGCAGCTCCTTGATTTTGAGCTTATCGGGGGTTATCCCATTCATAGGAGATATAACACCGTGCAATACGTGATAAAGCCCCTTGTATTCCCTTACCTTTTCCATGGCAAGAATTACTCTTGGGTCAGACACGATGCATACAGTTCTTCTGTCGCGCGCCTCATCTGCGCATATAGGACATATATCGCGGTCGGTTATATTCTGACACACAGGACAAAGGTGTATCTTCTCCTTGGCGTCAATTATCGCGTCGGCAAACGCCTGTGCGTCCTCATACGACATATCCAGCACGGAAAATGCCATCTTCATGGCATTCTTTTTGCCCACTCCCTCAAGCCGACCGAATTGCTCCGCGAGGCGCTGGAGCGATTCTATGTATTCTGCCATATCAGAAGAACGAGGGCATATTCATACCCTTGGTTATCTTGTCCATTTCCTCGCTATTGGTGGTCTCAACGCGCTTTATCGCCTCGTTTACTGCCGCTACGAGTATGTCGGAGAGAGTTTCAACGTCATCGGGATCGACGATCTCGGGCTGAATGTCGATGGAAAGTATCTCCTTCTTTCCGTTGATCTTAACAGACACGACTCCGCCGCCTGCCTTTATTTCATATTCGCGGTTATCAAGGTCCTCCTGAAGCGTCGCCATATCCTCCTGCATCTTCTGCGCCTGACGAAGCATCGCCTGCATATTCTGGGGACCGCCGCCCATTCCCTTCGGTATATTTGCTCTCATATCGTTTTCTCCTTAAAATTCTATTACTATTTTATCAGATGCCCTGTATTGCATCTATTATCTGGTCGATCTTCTCATTTGCCTCCGTGCCGCCATCAACCTCGTACAACAAGTCATTTTTTAATACGGGCTTACCCATGACAGATGAAAGCACGCTCAAGAATACTTCCTCGCCACCAAACTGCTTGGCGCGGTCGATATCAAATACGCTCGGAAACTTTAATACTATCTTTCCGCTCTCGTCGTTATACCATTTTGCCAGCTTGAAGCTTGATGCCACAATTCTGTCACGCTTGTCCAACACGTCAACTATCTCGGCGCGGTTACGTAATGCCTTGAGCACTCTTTTGCCCGTATCCTTACCTGCATCCGTCTTTTTTTCGGGGATAGGTACGCGCTGTGCGCTCGATGTGGGTGCATCGCCCCTGAATTCGTCATCATCATCGTACGATTTCGGGGTGACGCGCGAGGAAGCTTTCTCTGCCGCCTTGTGAGTGTCATTTTTGTTTTTGGACTTTGGCTCGGCTATCTCCTGCTTTGTCTGTTGCTTTTGATTTGCAAATCCACCG
Source organism: Eubacteriales bacterium (assembly GCA_045643865.1). Classification (GTDB taxonomy): domain Bacteria; phylum Bacillota; class Clostridia; order Oscillospirales; family CAG-272; genus SVTX01. The sequence continues at coordinate 1,542 of JAZRFU010000182.1, read as the reverse complement.
CTCATTGCCGCCGATTCAAGCGTTGAAAGACGCGAAAGTATCGAATCATTAGACTCACTCAGACGCTCGTCACACATACGCACAAGCGTAAGCTCGGCGAGTATGCGATTGACCGAGTGCGGTCTTGCCATATACGTGTACGTTTCCTGCAACATTCTGCAATGATACGACAGAGTTTCAAGCGTAAACATATCCGCAACGGTCTTTAGCGCCGTTGTTTCACTGTCGGTCAGATCAAGATAAGATGCCGCCTGACGCGTGCTTTTCATGACCATCATATCTCTGTAAACTGCCAATAGCTCCTGCCAGAACACGTTTATATCACGCGAGGACTGAACCACCTTGTCAATTGCGCCGAATATGGTATCATAGTCTTTTTTAGCTATGGCAACTACCACCTCAAGCATACTCTCTCTGCCGCTTGAACCGATATTGTCGGCAACAAGGGCAAGGTCGATGCGACGTTTGCCCGACGCGCAAAGATCAAGCAAGCTGATGGCGTCTCGCATACCGCCCTGCGCGTGCTTGGCAAGCACAAGTGCGGCTTCTTCGTCTATGTCGATGCCCTCTGCTTCGGCTATCCTCATAAGGTGATTTTTAAGCACCTCGGTTGATATTCGCCTGAAATCAAATCGCTGACATCTTGATACTATCGTCGAGGGAAGCTTATTAAGCTCCGTGGTCGCGAGAATGAATACAACGTGCTCCGGCGGCTCTTCAAGCGTTTTGAGCAACGCATTGAACGCACTGGTCGTGAGCATGTGCACCTCGTCTATAATGTAAACGCGATATTTGAGATTTGAGGGCGAATAAACGACTTCCTCAAGAATATCGCGTATGTTCTCTACCTTGTTGTTGGATGCGGCGTCCATCTCAAGCACGTCGGTAGCTGCTCCCGAATCTATCGCCAGACACGCCTCGCACTTGCCGCAAGGATTGCCGTCTTTAAGATCAAGACAGTTGACCGCTTTTGCAAGGATCTTCGCACACGTGGTCTTACCCGTTCCGCGCGAACCGCAGAACAGATATGCGTGCGAAAATTTGGAGCTTGCTGCCTCGTATTTGAGTATAGAGGTTATATGATCCTGACCGTGTACCTCATCGAATGTACGGGGACGCCATTTTCTGTAAAGTGCCTGATGCATATTAACCTCCTTTGATTTGATGATTTTTTGAAATTGATAAAGATAATCTTTTCGGTTTAACCAAAATTCACCGTCCGTCGAGGGAATTTTGAGGTAAAATCGTCGGTTTTGTCGCGCGAGGCGTACGAGGGTACGCCGTGCGATAAAAACGGCGATAGAAAAAGCCGATTTTGATGAAACCCGTGAGGGTTGCTACCGCTTTTTCACCACTGGTGAAGATAAATTCCACGGAGTTTTCCGTATTATTTTTTCGGCTTTTTCGGTTTAACCAAAATTCCCCGACGGAAAACAAAGTGTGCTGTAAAACGAGACCATACACCGCAAAGTCGAACTTCTCCTCCACGCGATCTTCATACCTCCTGCTCAAAACAGGCACCCTCGCGGCACATCGGGTTAA
>JAZRFU010000181.1:0-18115 GCA_045643865.1 Eubacteriales bacterium | reverse complement strand
TCCAAACATGTTCTCGGTCACAATAACGTCAAACTGCGTGGGGTTTTTGATAAGCTGCATCGCCGTGTTGTCAACGAGAATATCGCTGTATTCCACGTCGGTATATTCCTCTGCAAGACGGTGCATTACCGCTCTCCACAGACGCGAAGAATCAAGCACGTTTGCCTTATCCACCGATGCAAGCTTTCCGCCTCTCTTGCGCGCTGACTCGAACGCAACGCGTCCGATGCGCTCTATCTCGCCCTCCGAGTACGTCATATAGTCGGTTGCCACCTTTTGTCCGTCAACCACCTCGGTGTATCTCTTACCGAAATATATGCCGCCCGTCAGCTCGCGCACGATCATAAGGTCGATGCCTCCGCCTACGATGCTCTCTTTAAGCGGAGATGAGTCTGCAAGCTGGGGGAAAAGCTTTGTGGGACGAAGATTTGCAAAGAGGTCAAGCTCGCGTCTGACCGCAAGCAACGCCTTTTCGGGACGTACCGAGGGATCTACGTTATCCCATTTAGGCCCACCGACCGCACCGAGCAGAACTGCATCCGCGCTCTTGCAGATAGCCATTCCCTCCTCGGTTATCGGTATTCCGTATTTATCTATCGAGCATCCGCCGATATCTACCTCTGTATAGTTAAAGGTGTGACCGTATTTCTCTGCCACCGCGTCAAGCACCTTTACCGCCTGACAAACTATCTCGGGGCCTATTCCGTCGCCCTTCAAAAGAGTAATATTCTTAACCATATTGCACCTCTTACGCCTTTTTCAGCGAATTCATAAGTCCGTCCGCCTTGATTATCTCCTTGACGAATTCGGGGAACGGCTCTGCCTGATACTGCTCATTCTTGGTGATATTGGTTATCACGCCCGTATCGAAATCTATCTCTACCTTATCTCCCGCGTCGATCTTTTCGCTCGCCTCGGGACATTCAAGTATAGCAAGTCCGATATTGATAGCGTTTCTGAAAAATATACGCGCAAAGGTCTTGGCGATAACGCAGGATATTCCCGAGTTTTTAATGGCTATCGGGGCGTGCTCGCGCGACGATCCGCAGCCGAAGTTAGCGCCGCCCACCATTATGTCGCCGTTATTTACCTTTTTGACGAAATTCTTGTCTATATCCTCCATACAGTGCGACGCAAGCTCCTTGTGATCTGCCGTATTGAGGTATCTTGCGGGAATTATAACGTCGGTGTCAACGTTATCCCCGTATTTGTGTACGTATCCGTTTGCATTCATAGCTCTGTCCTCCCTCCAATCATTCCATCTCGCGAGGATCGACTATGCGTCCCGCAATCGCGCTTGCCGCCGCAACGGCAGGGCTTGCAAGATATATTTTTGAGGTTATATGTCCCATTCTTCCGACGAAGTTACGGTTAGTGGTTGCCACAGCGATCTCGTCTGCCGCAAGTATTCCCATGTATCCGCCAAGACAAGGGCCGCAGGTGGGAGTTGAAACTATACAGCCCGCATCGATAAACGTATCAATATATCCAAGGCGTATGGATTCCTTATAAATCTTGGGAGTTGCGGGAATAACGATGCAACGCACGTCGGGCGCGATATGCTTGCCCTTGAGTATCTCTGCCGCCGCAGCCATATCGGACAGACGTCCGTTGGTGCAGGAGCCGATAACTACCTGATCGGGTACTACGTCCGAAAGCTCACGCGCGGGGCGTGTATTCTCGGGCAGATGAGGACATGCGACCGTCGGCTCTATTGCCGAGAGGTCTATTGTATATACCTCGTCGTATTCCGCGTCGGCATCGGCAGAGTATACGGTATATTCTCTTGCCACTCTCTCGCCGACGTAGGCAAGAGTTATGTCGTCAACCTCGAATATTCCGTTCTTTGCGCCCGCCTCGATAGCCATATTAGCCATACACAAGCGATCGTCCATAGAGAGCGACTTAAGTCCCTCACCCGAAAACTCCATCGAGCGATAAAGCGCACCGTCCACGCCGATCATACCTATTATGTGAAGAATAACGTCCTTGCCCGAAACGTAAGGAGAAAGCTTGCCGACAAGATCGAATTTGATTGCGGAGGGCACCTTGAACCAGCCCTTACCCGTTGCCATTCCTGCCGCCATATCCGTGCTTCCGACACCCGTGGAGAATGCGCCGAGCGCACCGTACGTGCAGGTGTGGGAGTCCGCTCCGATCACAAGCTCACCGGGGGCTACAAGTCCCTTTTCGGGCAGCAGAGCATGCTCTATGCCCATCTCTCCGACGTCGTAATAGTTCTTGATATTAAAGGACTTTGCGAACATTCTGCACTGCTTGCACTGCTCTGCCGCCTTTATGTCCTTATTGGGCACAAAGTGGTCCATTACCAGCGCGATCTTGTCCTTATCGAACACGCCGTCAAAGCCGTTTTTCTTGAATTCGTTTATAGCGACGGGGGATGTGATGTCGTTTCCGAGCACCAGATCCAGCTTCGCCATTATCAGCTGTCCTGCCTTGACCGAGTCAAGTCCCGCATGGGCAGCCAGAATTTTTTGTGTCATAGTCATTGCCATTTTTTATGACCGTCCTTTCAGAATAAACCGCGCTCCTCGTCTGCATTTTTTGCGCGAGCTTAATATGGGTAAATTATGCCAAAGTTTTATTGATTGCCGAGAACAGAGCGTATATCGACGACGCGATAATATCCTCGTTGATACCTGCGCCCCACATCATCTTGCCCTCAGAGTCGGTAATTCCGACGTACGTTACCGCGGTTGCCGACGAGCCCGTCTGCAACGCGTGCTCCGTGTAGGTCAGTCCCGAATATTCGATGCCGAGGTTCTTTTTGAGCGCGTTGCTGACCGCGTCAAGGCGGCCGTTTCCGTCTGCGGATATGTCGCGCTCCTCGCCGTTGTATTCAATAGTAAGTATTGCCTTTATAATGGCTCCCGAGCGCACAAAGTGATAATCCTTGAGCGACAGCGGCGCGTTGATATTTACGTACTCACGGGTAAATATTTCAAGCACCTCGTCGGGAAGCAGCTCCTTGTGCGAGCGGTCCGAATATCCCTTGACGGTATATCCCACGTGTTCTCTCATCTTGGGCGGCAGAGCGTAGCCGAAGTTATGCTCAAGCAGATATCCTATTCCGCCCTTGCCCGACTGCGAATTGATACGTATAACGTCGGTTTCGTATTCTCTGCCGACGTCCGCGGGATCGATTGGAAGATAAGGAACCGTCCAATAGCGGCAGGTGTGCTCCTCTCTCCACTTCATTCCCTTGGCAATAGCGTCCTGATGCGAGCCGGAGAATGCCGCAAACACGAGCTTGCCCGCGTAAGGCGTTCTGTCGTAGACCTGCATTCTGGTCACTCTCTCGTAAAGCTCGACTATCTCGGGCATATTGGAAAAGTCAAGTCCCGGATCAACTCCCTGCGCGAACATATTCATAGCCACGGTCACAATATCGGTGTTACCCGTTCTCTCACCGTTGCCGAACAGTGTTCCCTCTACGCGATCTCCGCCTGCAAGCAGTCCCATCTCGGTATCCGCGACCGCACATCCGCGGTCGTTATGAGGATGGAGCGAGATAAGCACGCCGTCGCGGTATTTGAGGTTATCGTTCATATACTGAACCTGATTTGCGTAAACGTGGGGCATGGATACCTCGACCGTAACGGGAAGATTGATTATGACCTTCTTCTCGGGCGTGGGCTTCCACACGTCGAGCACCGCGTTGCATATCTCAAGCGCAAATTCGGGCTCCGTTCCCGTAAAGGATTCGGGAGAATACTCGTATCTGTAATTCACGCCCATCTGTGCGCTGTATTTCTCGAAGAGCTTTGCTCCCGCAACCGCAATATCAATTATCTCCTGCTTGGATTTCTTGAATACCTGCTCTCTCTGCGCCACAGATGTGGAATTATACAGATGAACTATCGCGTTTTTAGCCCCCTTGAGTGCTTCAAAGGTCTTTTTGATGATATGCTCTCTTGACTGTGTCAGCACCTGCACCGTAACGTCGTCGGGAATAAGGTCCTCGTCGATAAGCTTGCGCAAAAACTGATATTCGGTGTCCGATGCCGCAGGGAAACCGATCTCGATCTCCTTAAAGCCGATCTTGACGAGCAGCTTGAAGAATTCCAGCTTTTCCTCGATGCTCATAGGTATCATAAGCGACTGATTTCCGTCGCGAAGATCGACCGAGCACCAGACGGGCGGCTTTTCTATGTAATTTTTGCTTATCCACGCGCATTTTTCGACGGGCGCGGGAAAAAACTGTCTTGTGTACTTATTTGAATTCATTTCTATCTCCAAATTGGCGATCTTCGCCGTATTGCTTAAATCTGCCGTAAAATCTGTTATTTCATTACTGCGCCGACGTCAGCTCCGCTTACAAGTCGCGCATATCTTGCCAGCCAGCCCGATTTTATATTGGGCTCGGGGGCTACGTACTCCTCGCGGCGACGCGCAAGCTCGCCGTCGCTCACGCCCACGTTTATAGACGCGTTCGGAATGTCAATGCTTATAATATCGCCCTCGCGGATGAGCGCGATATTGCCTCCGTCAGCCGCCTCGGGAGATACGTGACCTATCGACGCGCCTCTCGATGCGCCCGAAAAACGTCCGTCCGTGATAAGAGCTACCGTCTTATCAAGCTTCATTCCCGCAAGTGCCGAGGTGGGATTGAGCATCTCTCTCATACCGGGTCCGCCCTTAGGTCCTTCGTATCTGATGACAACTACGTCGCCGTCAACTATCTTTCCTGCATATATTGCCTCGATAGCCGCGTCCTCGCTGTCAAATACACGTGCAGGACCGCTATGGCAAAGCATTTCGGGAGCAACCGCGCTTCTCTTGACAACACAGCCCTTTTGCGCGATATTTCCCCAGAGTATCTGTATTCCGCCCGTTTCGCTGTAAGGATTTTCAATAGGACGGATCGCCTTTGTGCTCTTTATTTTCGCGCCCTGGATGTTCTCGCCGAGCGTCTTGCCCGTAGCGGTAATGACCTCAAGGTCAAGCAGACCGCGCTTTGCAAGCTCTGCCTGAACCGCGGGGATACCGCCCGCCGCGTCCAGATCCTGCATGTGCGTTGATCCCGCGGGAGCAAGGTGGCAAAGGTTAGGCACCTTTGCGCTCATTTCGTTGAACAGCTCAAGGTTAAGGTTAACTCCTGCCTCGTTTGCGATAGCCAGAAGGTGAAGCACACTGTTGGAGCTGCATCCGAGTGCCATATCACACGCAAGAGCGTTACGGATTGATCTCTCATTTATTATATCTCTTGCACACACGCCTTTTCTGACCATTTCCATTATCGCCATACCCGCATGCTTTGCAAGCATTACTCTCTTGTTGCTGACTGCCGGAATAGTTCCGTTACCGGGGAGCGCTATGCCCATAGATTCGCAAAGGCAGTTCATAGAATTTGCCGTGTACATTCCCGCGCACGAGCCGCAGCCGGGGCAAGCTCCCGTTTCACATTCGGTCAGCTTTTCCTCGTCAATAATGCCTGCCTTATACGCGCCGACCGCCTCAAACAGCTTGGAAAGACTGACCTCCTCGCCGTCGTAGCAGCCCGCAAGCATAGGTCCGCCCGAGCAAACGACCGCAGGCACGTTCATTCTGACCGCCGCCATTACCATTCCGGGCACGATCTTGTCACAGTTGGGAACAAGCACAAGTCCGTCAAGCTGATGAGCCATAGTCATAGTTTCAACGCTATCAGCGATAAGCTCGCGCGATGCAAGCGAATATTTCATTCCTATATGTCCCATAGCTATACCGTCGCACACGCCGATCGACGGAATAAGTATAGGCGTTCCTCCCGCCATTCTGACACCTGCCTTGACCGCCTCGGCAATTTTGTCGAGGTGCGCGTGTCCGGGAACTATCTCACTGTGTGCGCTTACCACACCGATAAGAGGGCGTTCAAGCTCCTCCTTGGTATATCCCATTGCGTAAAATAAGCTTCTGTTGGGCGCTCTGTGCGCGCCGCGGGTTACGTTATCGGATCTCATATCTATTATCCTTCCACCAAAGCATTGGTTTTTAGTTATATTTTCATTTTTCTGGAAACTACCGCCACTATTCTCACAATGGCAGGAGCAAGCAGTATATTAAGCAAGAATTCAACAAGGAAATTCAATCCCGCAAGTCCAAGAATTACGTACATAACTATGTCCGTCTCCCCTGCCCAGGCGTAAAGTGTGTCCTTGAAAAGCAGGAACATTCCTGCCACGAAAAGTCCCGTATTAACTATGGGGGCAGAGATTGCAGCAACCACAGTTGCCCCGAATATTCTTCCCTGTCCTACGTTCTCTCCCTTACCCTTTATCGCTCCGTAGAGCACTGCGGGAATAACGCCCGCCGCAATTCCCTTGACAAAGCAGATAGTTGCCGTAAAGAGAGGGTTGGAATTCCAGAGTATGCTACCGCCGGGATCAAGTGCCGTAATACAGTTGATAAGCACAATAGCGCCAAATGCAAAGCCGAGAATTGCTCCCGCTCGTTTGCCAAGCAATATTCCACCCACGACAACGGGAATAAGGGTGAGCGTTATCGACACCGTTCCGCCGATCGGAGGAATGAGCGCGCTTACTACCTGCAATGCGACCACCAGCGCTATAAGCAGAGCCAGCTGCACGGTCTGTAATGTTTTCTTTTTCGATGAGGTTTTCAAATCAATTACCCCTTTCAATACTTATATTGTAAGCGTTTCCGCGTATTTTTCAAAATCAGTTGGGAGCGCGTCCCAAGGTCAAAAGCAAAATGTAAATGTATGTGTTGCTCTACAAAAAGAGCCGTGACGGTGCGGGGCATTTCGCCCCGCACGTCATATAACGTAAACTATGTCGGATATTATTTTTTGAGCCAGCTCATCATCTGACGAAGCTCTGCACCGGTCTGCTCAAGCTGATGCTCGGATTCTACGCGGCGCGTTGCAAGGAATTTCGCCTTGCGTCCTGCACTGAATTCCTGCATAAACTCGGATGCGAAGGTACCGTTCTGGATCTCGGTGAGAACCGCCTTCATCTCCTTGCGCGTTTCGTCTGTGATAAGGCGCTTACCCGTTCTGTAATCACCGTACTCTGCGGTGTTGGAGATGGAATATCTCATCTTCGCGAAGCCGCCCTGATTGATAAGGTCAACGATGAGCTTCATCTCGTGGATGCACTCAAAGTAAGCCATCTCGGGCTCATAGCCCGCCTCAACGAGAGTTTCAAAGCCCGCCTTCATAAGCTCGGTAACACCGCCGCAAAGCACTGCCTGCTCGCCGAAGAGGTCGGTCTCGGTCTCCTCGCGGAAGCTGGTCTCAAGGATTCCAGCTCTGCCTGCGCCGATTCCGCAAGCGTATGCAAGCGCGTAGTCCTTAGCTCTGCCCGAATAGTCCTGATATACCGCGATAAGAGAAGGAACGCCCTTGCCCTCAAGATACTGAGTTCTTACGGTGTGTCCGGGGCCCTTGGGAGCAACCATGATAACGTCTATGTTCTTTGCGGGATTGATAAGGTTGAAGTGAATATTGAAGCCGTGCGCAAACATAAGCACGTCGCCGTCCTTCATGTAAGGAGCGATCTGTGTGTTGTAAATATCAGCTGCAAGCTCATCGGGAACCAGCATCATAACGATGTCAGCCGCCTTTGCCGCGTCCTCAACCTCCATAACCTTGAAGTTGGGGTTTTTCTCTGCAAAATCAGCCGCCTTTTTCCAGTGTCCGCTTCCCTTGCGAAGACCTACTACTACATTGCATCCGCTTTCTGCGAGGTTCATAGAGTGAGCGTGTCCCTGGCTACCAAATCCGATAACCGCTACCGTTTTGTCCTTGATAAGAGCAAGGTTGCAATCCGTGTCGTAATACTTGTTGATCATTTTTCTTTTCTCCTTCGAAAATAATTGTAGATTTATTTTGGTCTTGTCGTAGCGGTCTGCTCTTACAGATCGTAGTCAACGTCGCCGCGCTCCATTGCGATAGCGCCCGACCGGCAAGATTCTATGACTTTGAATTTTTTGGTGTCCGCGATAAACGCGTCTATTCTGTGCGGTGTGTCGCAAAGCTCTGCAACGTAGCAGCCGCCCGTTTTGTCTATTACCCTTGCGCCGTATATCGAAATGAGTCCGAGCAAGTCCTCGTTCTCACCCTCCTGTGCGGCAAACTTGATAAGCAATATCTCGTGAATAAGACTGAACGTCGGCTCAACCGAGAATATCAGCTTGGTCTCGACCAGCTTTTCGGTCTGCTTCATTATCTGCGCAAAGCTTTTCTCATCACCGCTCGTCATTATCGTGATTCGCGATATTTTGTCATTCTCCGTGGGAGAAACCGTAAGAGAATCGATATTGAATCCGCGCTGAACGAACAGCGATGCAACTCTTGCAAGCACACCCGCATTGTTCTCAACGAATACTACCATGCACTGTTTCTTCATATCAACTCTCCTTTCAGTTAAATATCGTATCTTCTACCGTCTTGCCGCCGGGTATCATAGGCAACACCTTTTCGGCACGGTCAACGACACATTCTATCCACACGGGAACGTCAAGAGCAAGCGCTTCCTTCATAGCCGCCTCAAACTCCGCAGGAGTCTGACAGTGGTATCCGCGACCGCCAAATCCCTCAACGACCTTCTTATAGTCGGTGGCTCTGTTGGGCTCACTTGAGGAGAAGCGTCCGTCATAGAACGCGTCCTGCCACTGATGCACCATTCCCAGCGCGTTGTTGTTGAATATTACGGAGATTACGGGCAAGCCGTACGAAACCGCCGTGCACGCCTCATTCATGTTCATGTGGAACGAGCCGTCACCCGTAAAGTGCACGACCTTACATTCGGGCTTTGATATCTGCGCTCCTATTGCCGCGCCGTATCCGTAGCCCATCGTTCCAAGTCCGCCGCTGGTCAGGAAGTTGCGGGGTGCGGCGTGATGCAAGAACTGTGCCGCCCACATCTGATGCTGACCTACGTCAGTAACGTATATCGCCTGCTCTCCTGCAAGCTCGCACGCCTTTTCAATGATGAAATGCGGCTTAAGCTCGCTATCACTGTCGGCGGGCTTGTAGTCCTTTTCGCGCCAGAGAGCTATATGCTCGTGCCAACGGTCATGCTTGGCAGGTCTTATATGCGGAAGCATCTCACTCAATACGTTCTTTATGTCGCCGATTATACTGTAATCCGCCGTTACGTTCTTGCTTATCTCGCTGGGGTCTATATCAATGTGAACTATTCTCGCGTTTTCCGCAAATTTTTCCGTGTTGAGTGCAACCCTGTCCGAGAAACGCGTTCCGATTGCGATCAGCACGTCGGAATGAGCCGTTGCATTGTTTGCGGAATAGTTTCCGTGCATGCCCATAAGTCCGAGATTGTTTTCATCGCCGTATCCGAGAACCCCCGCCGCCATAAGCGTATATGCCGCAGGAATATCTCCCTTTACGATCAGCTCTCGAAGCTCATCGCCTGCCTCGGACAGCTTAACTCCGCCACCGAAGTAAATGAACGGACGCTCGCTTCTGTTTATCAGCTCGGCAACCTCTCTTACGTCTCCCTTTATGTCACCCGTTCTGGTGATCTCAACCGCAGGGGCGGGAGTATATTCGCACACCTTTGCCGTCACATCCTTGGGAATATCAATAAGCACGGGGCCGGGACGTCCGCTGCCCGCTATCCGGAAAGCACGGCGAACCGTGTCCGCAAGATCCTCAACTCGACGAACCACAAAATTATGCTTGGTTATGGGCATCGTGATACCCGTTATATAAACCTCCTGGAAGCTGTCGCAGCCAATAAGGACGCTCGGCACGTTACCCGTGATCGCGACCATCGGCACGCTGTCCATATATGCGGTAGCTATACCCGTAACGAGATTAGTTGCACCCGGTCCGCTCGTTGCAAAAACAACACCCGTCTTACCCGTTGCTCTGGCATAGCCGTCTGCCGCGTGAGCCGCGCCCTGCTCGTGCGCGGTCATATAATGCTTTATTTTGTCGCTGTACTTGTAGAGCGCGTCGTAAATGTTGAGCACCGCACCTCCGGGGTATCCGAAGACGGTATCAACACCCTGCTCCATGAGTACGTTCAAAAGTATTTCCGATCCGTTAAGCTTCATTACTTTCTCCTTGTCATAGCTTTTGTTGTTTTCTTCTTTTTTGCGGTATCGGCGGAGTAATTGCCCTAAAAAGACAAAAAGCCCCTGCCTCTTTTTTTACAAAGAGACAAAGGGTTCAAAAAACTCTCTGCGGTACCACTCTTCTTGCCGCGACTGCGACCGCTCTGCTTTTACCTATCAGTAAAACGTCTTGATAACGGAGACTTCCGTCCGCGCCTACGCGACCGATAAAAACGGTTTTCGGGCGGCTGCTCGGGGAGGAGCTTCATCTGACACGGCTACCGACTCGCACCAAGACGCCCAGCGTCATCGTCGGCTCTCTGAAAGCCCTGACGGGATTACTTTTTCCCTTCATAGCATTTACAATGAATAAATATGTACTGATTATAGCACAAAGGAAAAGCTTTGTCAATAAAAAAACAAAAATTTTTTCTTATTTTTTATTATATATACAAAGTGTCAAAAATAGCAGATCAAGAGCGGCAATTTTACTTGAATTTGACGGATTTGCGGCGCCTCAGCATCCGCATTTGTTGACCAATCAACTTATCGCTAACATTAAAACTTATAATATTGATAAGTCAACATTATTTGAAAAACGCTGCATTTTGCTTGCGGTATATAAAATCCACCGCGCTCAGAGGCACTTTCCCCTCCCGGCACGGTGGATTTCATCATTCAAAGTAGTATTTTTCCGTCGTTAAACAAATCATTTGACACAAGCTATCGCCTCAACCTCAACAAGCACGTTCTTAGGCAGCTGCTTTGCCGCCACACAGCTTCTTGCGGGCTTGGACGTGAAATATTTGCCGTAGATCTCGTTGAATGCGGCAAAATCCGCCATATCAGAGAGGAAGCAAGTGGTTTTTATTACATTTTCAAAGGAAGCTCCCGCCGCCTCAAGCACCGCACCGAGATTTTTGCACACCTGCTCGGTCTGCTCCTCTATCGTAGTCGCCTCAACTGCTCCGCTTGCGGGATTTATCGCGATCTGTCCTGACGTAAACACCATATCTCCGACCTTTACCGCCTGCGAATAAGGTCCTATCGCGTCGGGCGCGTTTTTTGTATATATCTTCTCCATTTTGTATTTTCTCCTTTGTTTTTTGGTATGTATTCGTGTTTTCAATGCAAGCATTTCCCTTTTAGCGCAAAGGATTTGCCGTTTTCGTTGAAAAATCAGACCAGCTTGAAGCCCGCGCCCGTCAGTGCGTCGGTTATTTCCTTTATATGCTCGTGGTTTCTCGTTTCAAGCACGATTCTGAGGTAACAGCCGTTAATATCCATCGTTTCACTTGCTCTTTCGTGGTGAACGGATATAACGTTACCGCCATGCGTAGCAATAATGGTAGAAACGTCCTGCAGCTGACCCGGCTTATCCATAAGCTCGATACACAAGGTGTAGTTTCTGCCCGACATCAAAAGACCGCGCTTTATAACTCTTGAAAGTATCGTAACGTCGATATTACCGCCTGAAATGAGAGATACGACCTTTTTGCCCTTAACGGGAATCTTATTAAACATAACCGCCGCAACGGAAACCGCGCCCGCGCCCTCCGCAATCAGCTTGTGCTGCTCGATGAGTGCAAGTATTGCCGAGGATATCTCTCCCTCGCTGACAGTCACTATGTCATCAACGTATTTCGAGCATATTTCAAACGTTCGGTCGCCCGGCTCCTTGACCGCAATTCCGTCCGCTATGGTAGAAACACCCTCAAGTCGCTCTATTTTACCGTTTTTCACAGAGTTATACATGCTGGGCGCGCCCGATGCCTGAACGCCGTACACCTTTATGCCCGGCTTCAATTGCTTGAGCGCAAAGGCAATTCCCGAGATAAGACCGCCGCCGCCCACGGGTACTACCACCGCGTCCGCGTCGTCAAGCTCCTCTAAAATTTCAAGGCCCACAGTTCCCTGTCCTGCGATAACGTCGTCGTCGTTAAAGGGGTGAACAAAGGTATATCCGCACTCGTCACGAAGCTCAAGCGCGCGCTTGTACGCATCGTCATAAACTCCTTTTACCATAACGACTTCCGCGCCGTATCCCTTGGTCGCCTCAACCTTGGATATAGGTGCGCCGTCGGGCAGACAGATGACGGATTTTATTCCGTATTTCTTCGCCGCAAGCGCAACACCCTGCGCATGATTTCCTGCAGAGCACGCGATAACTCCGCGCTCCTTCTCCTCATCAGTAAGCTGTGATATTTTATATCCCGCTCCGCGCACCTTAAACGAACCCGTAACCTGAAGGTTTTCGGTTTTAAGGTACAAATTGCACTCCGGATTGATTGCGGGTGCGGGAATGAGCGCCGTTTTTCTTACTACGTCCTTCAACACGTATGCGGCGTGATATATTTTATCAAGAGTTAACATACCGCGTTCTCCTTTCAACAATTGGTTGATAATTCAATTCTTTGTTTCAAAAAATCAAGCTTTGAATATCTTTTTTGCGTTTTTTATGCTTTTTATATCTTTTTTATGATTTGTTTTGTGATCGATCTGTTGGGTTTATTTTGCGTGATAGAGCTTCTTTATCTGGTATTTCGGCTCGCACGTCATATCAACGCCCAGCTTTTTGAACGTTCTCGCATCCGCGCTGGACAAGATAACCGACGAGTGTGCCTGACAGCCACGAAGCTTATCTATCTGTTCAAGCGCAAGCGCAGCTCTTTTTGACGTCACCGCGCTTATTGAAAGCGCTATAAGAATCTCATCAACGTGCAATCTGGGATTGTGATTGCCGAGATGATCGACCTTAAGATGCTGTACGGGCTTGATTACCGACGGAGAGATGAGCTCCACCTTATCGTCTATTCCCGCAAGCGTTTTGAGAGCATTAAGCATCAGCGCCGCGCTTGCTCCGAGAAGCGGCGACGTTTTTCCTGTCACGACAGTTCCGTCGGGAAGCTGCATGGCAGTCGCAGGTCCTTCCGTTAGCTCCGCCTTGGCATTTGCCGCCGAGACGACCACGCGGTCATTTACCGTAACACCCGCCTGCTTCATAATAAGCTCTATTTTTTCCACCGTCGTTCCCAACGTGACATTTTCCTTCTGCTCGCAAAGCGCCGCGTAATATCTGCGGATTATCTCCTGCCTTGATGCTTCGCACACAATTTCGTTATCCACAATGCAATTGCCCACCATATTTACTCCCATATCCGTAGGAGATTTGTAGGGGGATTGTCCGTATATTTTCTCGAACATCGCCTTGACTACGGGGAATATCTCAACGTCGCGGTTATAGTTGACCGTCGTCACGCCGTAAGCTTCAAGGTGGAAGGGATCTATCATGTTGACGTCGTTGAGATCGGCGGTTGCCGCCTCGTACGCCATATTTACAGGGTGCTTTAGTGGCAGATTCCAGATCGGGAAGGTCTCAAACTTCGCATATCCCGCCTTTACTCCGCGCAAATTCTCGTGATAAAGCTGGGACAGGCAGGTCGCCATCTTCCCGCTTCCGGGACCCGGAGCAGTTATTATCACAAGCTCGCGTGAGGTTTCGATATACTCGTTTCTGCCGTAACCCCTGTCGCTTACTATTCCTTCTATGTTATAGGGGTATCCGGGAATGGAATAATGCCTGTACACCTTGACTCCGAGCGATTCAAGCTTCTTGGCAAACGAAACCGCGCTGGGCTGGGATTCATATCTCGTAAGCACAACGCTTCCAACGAAAAGCCCCACCTCACGGAATGCATCTATCAGTCGCATAACGTCAAGGTCGTACGTGATACCGAGATCGCCGCGCACTTTATTTTTTTCGATGTCAGCCGCGTTTATCGCGATAACTATCTCCGCCTCGTCGCGCAACTGAAGCAGCATCTGCAGCTTGGAGTCAGGTGCAAAGCCGGGCAGCACGCGCGATGCGTGAAAGTCGTCAAAAAGCTTGCCGCCAAACTCCAAATAGAGCTTGCCGCCGAACTTTTCTATGCGTTCTCTGATATGCTTGGACTGAAGCTCAAGATATCTTTGATTATCAAATCCGATTCCACTCATAATGATCCCCCACAATAAATAAAATCACTTATAAGTATATCACACATTTTCTTATTTTTCAACACGTTTTGCGCACATTTTTTATTTTTTAGTGCTTCTTGGGGCGTAAAATGCTTTTTTCGGCGACCACCCAAAGCCGACATTTTACAAAATGCGCCCGATCTTTTTGATAAGGTCGGGCTATCAATGCGTTTATTAACTTGTCACGTTATTTATCCGAAAATTTCATGCAGTACAGCGAGATACCATCGCCAATGATGCCGTCGTTGAATTTTATCATCAAGGATGACAAAAACGGGCCGTATTTTGCAAACTCCGGCGAGCTTAAAAGGTCTATTTTTATGCTCCTTCTCTCGCCGCCCTCAAGCGTTTCATATATTTCCTCGCCGCCCGTAGCGCTCGTTCTGGTGGGATTGGGATAAAGCGTCACGCTCATATCTCGCGCCGCTGAATATTCAAGCGTCAGGTATCTTGCGCCCGTCATATAGCGTATGACGCGTATGCTTGGTGCGTCTGCAGTAAATACGAGATTAAGCTCGTCTCCGCTCTCCGACACCGTAGCATTTACCTTTGGGAAGTCCACGTTTTCAATGATCTTCTTCATTGCGGGCGGATCAAACGAGCAGTTATTCTGGCAAAGCTCGGTCTGCGCGGGATATACAGCGTTGCCGCCGTCGTTTTGATCGATTGGAACATATTTGCTCATAACGTCCTTGATACATTCTCCGAAAAGATGTCCGAGGATCAGCTGCGATCGCACACCGTAATGAGCATAGTCACGGTTGTCCTCATAGGTAGTCATGCCCGCGCCTATGGTATCGACGTAATAATTTATGTCGGACAGTGCCGCCATTCTTTGCTTTGCCTCGTTTATGGCTTGGTATTCGGGCCAATAATAGTCCGTCTTGCCGTCGCGCGCCGCCGCCCTTATTCCGCCGTCCATAAACGCAATTCCGTTTGCGGCGGCACAGTATGCATATCTCTCTCTCACGTACTCGACAAGCGTTTTTTGAAGCTCGAAATACCCAGGCGCTCTCGCCTTGTCGCCGTCGCTCTCGCCCTGCATCCAGACAAGCGCAACTATCTCGGCTCTCTTGTTCATTACTTTGTCAATATAAGCCAGAGCGTTATCTGTCTTTTGCAGGAATGCGCGCAGATAAACTCCGTTGGGTGCTCCGTCCTCGCCCACGTACCAGTCGTAGGTCAGGCAGGAGCCGCCGATCGCGTGCTTAATTATATAAAACGTTTCGTCAGGGCAATTCTCCGTCAGATATTCCGCGATTCCAAGCTCGGGACCGAAGCAGCCCATCTGACAGTAGCCCAGCTTTACGGGTACGTCGCCGTTTATCATGACACTGTGCGCGTGCTGCTCCTCGCCACCTTCAATGTGCGCCATGATTCTGACGCTTTCGTAGCCGCGCACGTATTCCGCGTGCTTTTGTGCACCGCATCTCTCCTCAACGAAGCAATTATGTGCCGCTCCGTCTGCATTTGACTGTCCTGCCAGCAAAATTATCTTGGCAACCGCTCTTTCGTCCTTCATTTTGATCCTCCACGCGCGATATGTTTTGCAATAGCACATGCGCCTTGCACAAGGCAAGGCGCAATCTTTACTGTACAAAAATTATTTACCAAGCTCAAACGAGAGATTGTACATCTTCTCTATTTTCTCATGTCTGTGAGCGCAAGCCGCCTTCATCTCGGCTATTGCGCCCGGGCTGAACTTGTCAAGGTCTCCCGGCTTAAGCTTGTTCTTATACATACGGTCAAGAACCAGCGCGTAATTGATATCCACGTCGGTGATTCTACCGTCCTTGAGCACGATAACAACGTTGCTCTTGCCCTCGAGCAGACAGCTGACTGCCTCCGCGCCCATCTGCGTTGCACCGAGTCGGTCACGAAGCGTGGGAACACCGCCGCGCACAACGTGTCCAAGACGTGCGAACTTGGTTTCGATTCCCGTCTGCGCCTGAAGCTTTTTAGCAAATTCCTCGCTGTATTTTTCGACACCCGATACAGTCAGTCCCTCCGCGAAAACGCCAACCATTCCGCGCTTGCCGTTTTCTCTGGCGCGTCTGAACTGCTCGATCGCGCGCTCCTCGTCAAAGGGCATCTCGGGTATAGCCACCACGACCGCACCCGATGCGATACCTGCGTAAAGCGCGATCTTTCCGCAGTCACGTCCCATAACCTCGATGATATTGCATCTGGCATGGGATTCGCAGGTTTCACGGAGCGAACCCACCATCTCCACAACGGTGTTCATCGCAGAGTCAAAGCCGATGGTGTACTCGGTCGCCGTAATGTCGTTGTCTATTGTGCAAGGAATACCGATAGAAGGAATTCCGTGATTGGTAAGGTCGGTAGCTCCGCGGAACGTACCGTCACCGCCGAGTGCTACGATAGCGTCGATCTGATTATCCTTGCAGGTCTTTATCGCCTTCGTCATACCCTCCTCGGTCTTAAATTCGGGACAGCGCGAGGAATAAAGAATAGTTCCCGCTCTGGTGATTATATTTGATACGGCTCTGTTATCAAGCGGACGGAGATCGCCATTGATAAGTCCGTTATATCCCTCGTTGATGCCGACGACCTCGATTCCCTCGTTGATCGCCTTACGCGCAACGGCGCGTATTGCCGCGTTCATACCGGGGGCGTCGCCTCCCGAGGTGAGTATTCCTATTTTTCTGAATTTTGCCATTTGAAATTTCCTCTTTCAGTGCCACTGTTGACTTTACGCGTATTAGTCCGCATAAAATTCTATTCTATTTTAATACATTTTGCCACTAAAATCAATAGGTATTGCAAAATATTCTCCCCATTTTTCGCGTATTTTCGCACTTTTTTCGCCGTCGTGGGCATTTTTTCATTTTCTTATTTACAAAAGTGGGATTTTATTGTAAAATCTTTATATTGGAGCGTATGTCGCTCCGGTTTGAATTAATTTTACGGGAGGTGAGATAATGAGCAGATGCTACAGTTGTCCGAGAGAGTGCGGTGCTGACAGATCGGCAGGCAAATCGGGCTTTTGCCGCGTGGGCGAGGACTTTTCGGTTGCGAAAATTATGCTGCACCGCTTTGAAGAGCCCTGTATATGCGGGGACGGCGGCGCGGGCGCGATATTCTTTTCGGGCTGCAACCTTGGCTGCGTTTTTTGCCAGAACCGCGACATAAGCGGCGCGGCGGTCGGAAAAAATATGACCTCGGCTCAGCTTGAGAGCGAAATATTCTCACTCGTCGAGAGCGGTGCTGATTGCATAGAATTTATCACTCCCTCACACTATACAGCAAGTATTGCTCGCCTGCTCGAACGTATAAAGCCGCGCATTACCGTACCTGTCGTGTGGAACAGTAACGCTTACGAAAAGGTTGACTCGCTTCGCGCGCTTGACGGTCTTGTGGACGTGTATCTGCCCGATTTCAAATATTTCTCACCCGAGCTTGCAAGCAAATATTCCTCCGCGCCCGATTATCCGTCGGTGGCGCTTGATGCCATCAAGGAAATGGTGCGGCAGACGGGCGCACCCGTGTTTTTCGGGGATAGTAGCGTCCTAAACGGCAGCGGCAGCGCGGGAGAGGGCGAAAAAATGATAAAGCGCGGCGTTATTGTGCGCCATTTGGTGCTCCCGTCGCACAGAGCCGACTCCATCGCGGCATTAGAGCTTTTAGCGCGCGAGATCGGAGCGAAAAACGTATTGCTCTCCCTTATGAGCCAATACACTCCCGATTTTTATATCGAGTACGAGCGCGAGATGGGCGCGCGCGACGAGCTCAAAAATCTGCGCCGCCGCGTGACGTCTTTTGAATACGACTCGGTGGCAAAGGTCGCCGACTCTCTGGGCTTTGACGGCTATTTCCAAGCTCGCGAGAGCGCAAGCGCGTCATATACGCCCGATTTTTGAGGATGTCGAAATCATCTCTAAATTTTGATTTATCGGGAAGTTAAGATGTACGTCATGGCACAATCTGCCTTCCCTTGTGAGGGAAGGGGGACCACGAATGTGTCGAGCTTGCGAAAGCAAGCTTGAGTGCGGAGCGAAGCGGAGTTTGGGGATCGAGTAGAACACGCCACCGT
>JAZRFU010000180.1:0-3494 GCA_045643865.1 Eubacteriales bacterium | reverse complement strand
AGAGCTGTTCCGCAAGCACTTTCGGCACTGCTTGAGGCCGATCTGCTTAAATGTAGCTCCATCATTGTTTGCGAGAGCGAGGAGCAGGACGTTTTTGAGAACGCTCCGTCACTCCGCGATAAATTTTCGGTCGTAAAAGCTGCTAAATATGGCTTTGCTCATATTACGATACTGACACCCTGCAAGGAGGACGCGCAATGATTGGCTTGATACCCGGAAGCTTTGATCCCATAACGCTCGGTCACGTCAATATAATCGAGCGCGCGGCGGGGAAATTTGATACGGTGTATGTCGCCGTGATGAATAACGACTCGGCAAAGCACGACAAAACGCTCTCCTCCAAAACGTATACGTTTGATATGTCGGAGAGAGTCAAAATGGTCGAGCTTTCCACCGCTCATATAGAAAACGTAAAGGTCATATCCTTTGAGGGAATGCTTATCGACCTTTTCGACGAGATAGGCGCGGACGTGATAGTAAAGGGCATCCGAAACGCCGCCGACCTTGAATACGAAATGATACACGCCAAGTGGAACAAGCAACACAATCCGCGCGTCGAAACATTGTTTATGACGGCAGACGAAAACCTTTGCGCCATAAGCTCTACGCTTGTGCGCGAGTATATCCAAAACGGAGAATATCAACAGCTTGAAGGAGTAATTTCCAATAAAGTTATTGAGTATCTCGTGAACAAAACATAAGGAAAAAAATTGATATTTTTTCTTGACAAAAAAAGACAAGGATGTTATACTCATATATAGAGAATTCAATCCCGAAAGGAGAGGTAAATATGTGGGTAGTAGTTGTTATAGCGGCGCTTGCGCTTGCTGCGCTTGTAGGCGCGATAATAGGCATCATTGCCTTGGTTAAGTTTATCATCGCGGGTTCTGTTGCATCTGCAGCGGCAAAGGCAGCGGCTGATACGATAGTTATAACGTCGGAAGAATCCGACGAATAATTTTGAAAATCCCCGTCCGCTTGGACGGGGATTTTTGTCATATATTGCAAGCGAGGGAAACTATTTACACGAAAAAATAGAGCAAAGTCCTTTACATTTATTTTGATTCATGATATAATAATATAATTAAAGAGTACAAAAATATTCAAAACGGAGGGTTGCCAAATGGCTGATTTCAAGCTCAAAAGTGAATACAAGCCCACGGGCGACCAGCCCCAAGCAATAGAGGCGATAGTAAAGGGAATAGAGGACGGTCAGAGAATGCAGACGCTGCTCGGTGTTACGGGCTCGGGTAAGACCTTTACTATGGCAAACGTGATCGAGCGCATTAACCGTCCTACTCTGGTGCTTGCGCACAATAAGACGCTTGCGGCACAGCTGTGCTCGGAGTTCCGCGAATTTTTCCCCGATAACGCGGTGGAATATTTCGTTTCCTATTACGATTACTATCAGCCCGAGGCGTATATTCCCGGTAAGGATATGTATATCGAGAAGGACGCGCTCGTCAACGACGAGATAGACCGACTTCGTCACTCTGCCACAAGCTCGCTTTTTGAACGCAGAGACGTCATCATAGTTGCCAGCGTGTCGTGTATATACTCCCTCGGTGAGCCCGACGAGTATAAGGACCTCGTTATATCACTGCGACCGGGAATGACCATGTCGCGTGAGGAGCTTTTGCGCCGCTTGGTATCTATAAGCTATACGCGAAATGACCTCAACCTTGTCCGTGACTCGTTCAGAGTGCGCGGCGACGTGGTGGAGATAATCCCCGCGAGTATGGATTCAAAGGCAATACGCGTGGAGTTCTTTGACGACGAGATAGACAGAGTTTGTGAGATAAATATCGTGACGGGTGAGGTGATCCGTCAGCTTTCCTATGCCCCCGTGTACCCCGCGACGCACTACGCCGTGTCGGACGAAAAAAGGGAAGCGGCGATAAAGGAAATATATGCCGAGATGCAAGCGCGCGCGGCGTTTTTTGAGTCCGAGGGCAAGCTCCTCGAGGCGCAGAGAATAACCGAGCGCGTGAAATACGATATGGAGATGCTCTCCGAGATCGGATTTTGCTCGGGTGTTGAAAACTATTCAAGAATTTTGTCGGGCAGACCCGCTGGCTCAACGCCTTATACTTTGCTTGACTATTTCCCCAAGGATTTTATAATGTTCGTGGACGAGTCGCACGTAACTCTTCCACAGGTCAGAGGAATGAGCGGTGGCGATACCGCAAGAAAGAAAAACCTTATAGATTACGGCTTCCGTCTGCCGTCCGCATACGATAACAGACCTCTGTTCTTCGACGAGTTTGAGCAGAGGATAAATCAGGCGGTGTTCGTCAGCGCAACTCCCGGTGACTACGAGGAGCAGCACTCCGAGCAGACGGTGGAGCAGATCATACGTCCCACGGGACTTGTAGACCCCGAAGTCGAGGTCAGACCCATCGAGGGACAGGTAGATGACCTTATGGGCGAGATCCGCGCGCGCACCGAGAGGGGCGAGCGAGTGCTTGTCACCACTCTTACAAGGAAAATGGCAGAGAATCTCACCGATTACCTTGAAGGCAACGGAATCAAGGTCAGATATATCCACTTCAATATAGACACGATAGAGCGAATGGAGATAATACGCGATCTGCGACTCGGCGAGTTTGACGTGCTTGTCGGTATAAACCTTTTGCGCGAAGGACTTGACATTCCCGAGGTGTCGCTCGTCGCAATACTCGATGCGGACAAGGAGGGCTTTTTGCGCGCGGAGCGGTCGCTGATACAGACCATAGGACGTGCCGCGAGAAATGCCAACGGAAAGGTCATAATGTACGCGGACACAGTCACGGGCTCAATGGAGCGCGCGATAAGGGAGACCAACCGCCGCCGCAAGATACAGGACGATTACAATAAGGCAAACGGAATAATTCCCAAGACCGTCATAAAGGGAGTACGCGACATTATTGATATGGGCGCGTCGCCCGCGGACAAGGGCAAGAGCCGCGCCGAGAGAAAGAAGGCGGCAAAGAAGATGAGCGCATCGGAGCGCGAGCAGCTTATCGAAAAGCTTACGCGTGAGATGAAAGAAGCGGCAAGAATGCTTGAATTCGAAAAGGCGGCATACCTGCGCGACGAGATAAAGAGCTTGCGCGAAAAATGATAGAAATAAAGTAAAATATCAAGGAAAATATGGAAAAAAACGTAGTGATAAAGGGCGCGCGCGTCCACAATCTGAAAAATATAGACGTGATGATACCGCGTGATCGGCTGGTGGTCTTATCGGGACTGTCGGGAAGCGGAAAATCGTCGCTTGCATTCGATACCGTGTATGCCGAGGGACATAGACGGTTTGTCGAGTCGCTTTCGAGCTACGCGAGAATGTTTTTAGGTCAGCTCGATAAGCCCGACGTGGACTCGATAGACGGACTTTCTCCCGCTATCTCCATAGACCAGAAGACCACGTCGAGAAACCCTCGCTCCACCGTCGGTACGGTAACGGAGATATACGACTATTTGCGTCTGCTTTACGCGCGCATAGGCATACCGCACTG
>JAZRFU010000179.1:0-4585 GCA_045643865.1 Eubacteriales bacterium | reverse complement strand
ATCGTGGGAATACTTGTCTATGTCTTCTGGAAAAAACCGCAAAACAAGCTTCTTGTGTCCTCGCTCATCCTCATTGTGGGCGGCGGCATCGGAAATATGATAGACCGCGTACGCCTCGGCTACGTAATAGATTTCATTGATTTCTGCGCGTTCCCCAAGCTCTGGATGTGGGTATTCAATATAGCCGACGCCTGTGTCTGCATCGGCGCGGGTATGCTTGCGCTGTGGACTATTCTCGACGCGATAGCCGAGTATAAAAAGGAAAAGGCGGAGAAGGCGGCAGTCGGTGCGGATACCGATACGGACGGTGAGAAAAATGACTGATAAAACTCTCATAAATGCCGACGAGCTTTTTGACGACGGCGGAACAGACGGCGAGAATGGCGAGCAGTCCTGCATAGTTGTCGGCGAGGACCGTGGCGGTGAACGACTTGACAAGTTTATTTCCGACGAGGAGGGAATTTCGCGCTCGCTGGCGGTCAAGCTTATCGAGGACGGTAGAGTCAGTGTCGGCGGCAAGGAGAGAGGCAAAAATTACAAGCTATCGCCCCTTGACGAGATACTCATATCTTATCCGGCGCCAAAATCCTGCGAGATCTTGCCCGAGGACATTCCGCTTGACGTAATATATGAGGATAGTGATATAATCGTTATCAATAAGCCGTCGGGAATGATAGTTCATCCCGCAACGGGCATATATTCGGGCACACTTGTAAATGCACTGCTGTATCATTGCCGCGATTCGTTGTCGGGCATCGGCGGCGTGGTAAGACCCGGAATAGTGCACCGAATAGACAAGGATACGTCGGGGCTTCTGGTCGTGGCAAAGAACGACGAAGCGCACGTTTTTCTCTCCGAGCAAATGAAGACACACGAGGCAAGCCGAATATATCACGCGCTTGCGGTAGGAAATATAAAGGACGACGCGGGCACGATAAACAGACCGATAGGCAGACATCCCGCCGACCGAAAGAAAATGGCGGTCATCGCCGATCCCTCGCGCAGATCGCGTGAGGCGATAACTCATTTTGAGGTGATGGAGCGTTTTGTGACGCCGAAAGAGCGTTTCACCTACGTAAAATGCAAGCTTGAAACGGGCAGAACACATCAGATACGCGTTCACATGGCGTCGATCGGTCACGCGCTGGTCGGAGATACCGTTTACGGTCACGCATCCACTGATTTTGAGCGCACAAACAAGCAAATAATAAACGGTCAGTGCCTGCACGCTAAGTGCCTTGAACTGACACACCCCAAAACACGCGAGAAAATGCACTTTGAGTGCGACTTGCCGACAGATATGCAAAAGGTCATCGAAAAGCTGACCGCTCTGTCGCGAAACGATTAAGAATTAACCTATTTACGAACGGAGATTGTTATGCACGACGAATTGACTGCGGTCGATATAAAGAAAATGCAAGAGGAAGTCGATTACCGCATGTGCGTTTTGCGCCCCCAGCTGCTTGCAGAGGTGCAGAGAACACGTGAATACGGCGACCTCAGTGAAAACGCCGAATACAAAGAGGCGAAAAGAGAAAAGAATAAAAACGAGAGCCGAATCAGGTATCTCAAAAGCATGATAGCCACCGCCAAGGTAATAAAGGTGGAGAAAAAGGACGACGCCGTCTGTCTTTTCGACACGGTCACGTACTACGTCGAGGAAGACGACGAGGAAGAGGAAAGACAGATCGTCACAACGCTCCGTCAGGACGTGCTGCGCGGATATCTCTCCAAGGAATCGCCGCTCGGCAAGGCATTGCTCGGCAAAAAGGTTGGCGACCGCGTGTGTGTGCACGTCAATCCCGCGTATAGCTATTACGTGGTCGTCCGCGCCATCAAAAAGGGCCACGATGACGAAAATATACCGATAAGCTCTTATTGATGATAAATAAGGAGAGGAGGCGGTCAATTGGATACCAAAAAATTCAATATAACGGGTATGAGCTGTGCCGCCTGCTCGGCGCGCGTTGAGGGCGCGGTTTCTCGGCTTGACGGCGTGGAATCCTGCTCGGTCAATCTGCTTACCGGCTCAATGATAGTAACGGGAGCGACAACCGAGAAGGAAATAATCGAAGCGGTCACATCGGCGGGCTACGGCGCGTCGGTCGCGTCCGAAAACGTAGCGCAAAACGCACAAAATGACGGCGCGGAGAGGGAAATTCGCCGACTTGTCGGTCGTGTCGTGACGTCTGCTATATTTTTGGCGGCACTTATGTATATTTCAATGGGGCACGTTATGTACGGCGCGCCTCTGCCGCAAATTCTGGCGGCAAATCCTTTGGCAATAGCCATTGCGGAGCTTGTGCTCTGCCTTGCGGTCTGCATTATAAACGGCAGATTTTTTGTAAGCGGAGTAAAGGGCGCAATTCGCCTCTCTCCCAATATGGATACGCTTGTTTCGCTCGGCTCGGGCGTGTCATTTGTATATAGCGTGTATCTCACCGTGCGGCTCGGCATTGACGGCAACGCACACGCGCTCCACGGACTTTACTTTGAGTCGGCGGCAATGATACTCGCCCTGATAACCGTAGGAAAGCTGCTTGAAGCCATTTCCAAGGGCAAGACCACAAAATCCTTGCGCGCGCTTATTGATCTTTCGCCCAAGACGGCGACGGTAATACGCGAGGGCGAGGAAATGACGGTAAACGCATCGGACGTTGTGGCGGGTGACATTTTCATCGTTCGCCCCGGTCAGAGCGTTGCCGTGGACGGAATAGTTGAGGACGGCCAAAGCGCTATCGACGAATCGGCGCTGACGGGCGAGAGCTTGCCCGTTGAGAAAGAAAAGGGAAGCCGAGTTTTTGCGGGAACGGTCAATACGTCGGGATTTTTGCGCTGTCGAGCGGAGAAGACGGGCGGCGAAACCGTGCTCGCGCAAATCATAAAAACGGTCAGCGACGCCACCGCGTCAAAAGCGCCGATAGCAAGAGTTGCAGATAAGGTTTCGGCAATATTTGTGCCCACAGTCATCGCCATCGCGGCATTGACGGGTATAATCTGGGCGGCGGTCGGTCGCGACGCGGGATTTTATCTGGCGCGCGCAATTTCGGTGCTGGTAATAAGCTGCCCCTGCGCGCTCGGGCTTGCCACCCCCGTGGCAATTATGGTCGGAAGCGGCGTGGGTGCAAGACGCGGACTTCTGTTCAAATCCGCAACCGCGCTTGAAGTCACGGGCAGGGCAGACACCGTCGTGCTTGACAAAACGGGCACGGTCACAAAGGGAAAAATGAGCGTCACAGACCTCATTCCTCTCGGTATGGGTGAGGACGAGCTTGCCTCTATCGCACTGTCGGTCGAGAAAATGAGCGAGCATCCGATAGCGTCGGCAATCGTCGAGCATCTGACCGCTCGCGAAACAAAAGCGCGCGAGATAACCGACTTTTTCGCAGTCGCGGGCAAGGGAGTTTCGGGCACGCTTGACGGCAAGAGCATACGCGGCGGCAGCGCGGCATTTATCGGCGAGGGATGCGATATACCCTATGATATAAAGGAAATGGCGGCAAAGCTTTCGGGTGAGGGAAAGACGGTCACGTTCTTCTCGCAAGACGGCAAATTAGCAGGAATTATCGCGGTCGCGGATACCGTCAAGGACGACAGTGCGGCGGCGATCGCCGAGCTTAAAAATATGGGCTTGCGTGTCGTGATGCTGACGGGCGACAATCAAAAAACCGCGGCGGCAGTCGCGTCATCGGTCGGGATCGACGAGGTGGTCGCCGAGGTGCTTCCCAATCAAAAGGCAGCAAAGGTCGCAGAGCTTAAATCGCAAGGTCGAGTCATTATGGTGGGCGACGGAATAAACGATGCGCCCGCACTCGCAAGCGCGGACGTGGGCATTGCCATCGGCGCGGGAACGGACGTTGCTATCGAGGCGGCAGACGTGGTGCTCTCGCAGGGCGGGCTTACGGGGCTTTGCTCGGCAATAAAGCTGGGGCGCGCGACGCTGCGCACTATTCACGAGAATTTGTTCTGGGCGTTCTGCTATAATGTCATCGGAATTCCGCTGGCGGCAGGCGTTTTTATAACTCTTTTCGGCTGGGAGCTTGACCCTATGTTTGGTGCGGCGGCAATGTCGCTGTCCAGCTTCTGCGTGGTAACAAACGCCCTGCGGCTCAATTTTGTCAACCTCTCAAAGCCCGCAAGAAAGCAAATAAAGCACAAAAGAAAAAAAGCACCTCAAAAACAGATCGTCAAGGTGCAAGGAAAGGAAGAAAAAATCATGACAAAAACACTTAAAATAGAGGGAATGATGTGTCCGCACTGCTCGGGCAGAGTAAAAAAGACACTTGAAGCGCTCGATGCGGTCGAGCTTGCCGAGGTAAGCCACGAGAGTGGCACGGCAATAGTAACACTCAAAGCCGCAGTTGATAACGAAACGCTCAAAAAGACGGTCGAGGATCAGGGATACTCGGTTACAGGGATTGAGTAATGCAAAAAGGGACTGATGTCAGTCCCTTTTATTTTTTAGTTTATTACTTCACGGCTTTTGTTAATACAAGCCGTGAAGCCATTTAAGACAAATCACTGATCAAGCGCGTCCGATATTTTATCGATCCACTTATCAATATCCTTTTCCGTAATATCAGAA
>JAZRFU010000178.1:0-9355 GCA_045643865.1 Eubacteriales bacterium | reverse complement strand
ACTTAAACTTGTGTGGTATAATATCGTTTGTAGGTTGATGCAACGGCCGCCTACAAAGTACATGGAGAAGTACTCAAGAGGCCGAAGAGGCGCCCCTGCTAAGGGTGTAGGCCGGGTTTACCGGCGCGAGAGTTCAAATCTCTCCTTCCCCGCCAACTAACCCCACCCGATCGGGTGGCTTTTTTGGTTGGCGAGAAAGATTTGAACGCGAGCTACTATTACGTTTGATTGGCTTATTCAATGCTAAAATGCATTACCTCTATGGCGATCCTCGCTCCGAGCCGAAATGCATACACGAATATTTCACGCTCGTTGATATCCGTCAGTTCGGCGTAGCAATCATCGAACTTTTCAAGTATCTCTTTTTGCTTGTCCGTGAGCGTTGCTTGTAGGTTATCGTGATGATCGGCAATATATCTCATCAGTTCCCTTGCATCTTTCGTTATCTCTCGACATTCGGCGTTAGGACAAACATTACCGTGCCATATCTCTTCAATTATACTTTTCATGAAAATCTCCTACTGTAAATTTGATTAGAAAATATCTTTCTAAAAATATTTTATCACAATTTGAGATAAAAGTCAATATCTCAAAGCGAGATATGGTATTATTTTTTTGTAATACATACACATAGGAGTCAATTATGCGCATCAGAGATTTGAGAGAGGATAACAATTTAACGCAGGAGGAGGTTGCCAAGCACCTGCACATAAGGCAGAATACTTATTCTCAATATGAAAATGAGCAGCGGCAGTTGCCAATATCCTGTTTGATTGCATTAGCTAAGTTTTACAAAACGTCAACCGATTATATTTTGGGCTTAACAAATAATAAAAATCCAATTTCGTGATTTTCATGTTTCCATGCTTTAGTAGTCAAATTTTTATAATTTGGAGGTTCTATGTCTTTTCTTTATTTGCTTGAGGGAATAAGAAATCCTGTTTTTGATTTTCTTTTCTCTATTATCACCATTTTAGGTGAGGAAACCGTATTTATGGCGGTAGGTCTTATCGTTTTCTGGTGCTTTTCCAAGTATCAGGGCTACTATCTGCTCTGCTCGGGATTTTTTGGCACTCTTATCAATCAATTTTTGAAGATCGTTTGCCGTGTGCCGCGCCCTTGGGTGCTTGATCCCAATTTCACCATAGTTGAATCTGCGCGCGAGGCGGCTACGGGATACTCCTTCCCCAGCGGTCACACGCAGTCCTCGGTCGGTCTTTTCGGCGGTATTGCGCGAGCAAACAAGCAGCTCTACATAAGAATTGCCATGATCGCGCTCTGCGTTCTCGTTCCGCTTTCACGTATGTATCTGGGCGTGCACACTCCTGCCGACGTGCTGGTTTCCATTGCCATCGCGACCTTGATCATATTCGTAGCTTATCCGCTCTTCAGACGCGCAGAAAGCTCACCTCGCGTTATGTACGCTATTCTCGGCACTATGCTTGCGCTGGTCGTTGCATACGTTTGCTTTGTATGTCTGTATCAGTTCCCTGCGGACGTTTATCTGCCCGAAAACGTACACAATCTTGAAGAAGCACGCAAGAACGGCATGACCTTGCTCGGCTGCATGCTCGGATTCCTCGTAGTTTACACGGTTGACTTCAAATTCTCAAAGTTCTCTACCAAGGCAGTTTGGTGGGCGCAGATAATCAAATGCGTTGTCGGTCTTGGACTTGTACTTGCAGTCAAGGAGCTTACCAAATCTCCGCTTGAAGCACTTTGCGGTAACGCGCTTGTGGCTCGCGCCGTTCGTTACTTCCTCGTGGCTGTTATTGCAGGAGCAGTATGGCCCTTGACCTTCAAGTTCTTCGCAAAGCTTGGCAAAAAAGAGCAAAAAGCTTAATCTGAATTAAATACAAAACAAAAAAAGCGAATCGCCGTAGCGATTCGCTTTTTTATTATTCCTTAATCATCTTGAGGAACACAAGAACCTGAATTACGATTCCCGCAACCACATAAATGTCGACCAAAATTCCCGCGATTCTGAGAACCCAACCAACAAGCAATCCTACTACGTGGATCCAACCCGTGATAAGTCCTGCAAGCCCGATAACAAGACCTGCTATAAGACCGATAACGAGATAGATCACGATGCCGATAGCAAGGTTTTTGCCCGAATCAGCTCTCTTAAAAGAGATAGGAAACAGCTTCTTCAAAGAATCCATTTGAAATCCTCCTTTGTAAAATAAAAAATTGAGAGCAGACGGATACTTGTGATCCGTCTGCTCTGAAAAGACAAAAATTATTTGTACTTTCTCTTGCGTGCAGCCTCGGATTTTTTCTTACGCTTTACGCTGGGTTTTTCGTAGTGCTCTCTCTTACGAAGCTCGGTAAGGATTCCCGAACGAGCACACTGACGCTTAAAACGACGGAGTGCACTGTCAAGCGACTCGCCATCTTTAACTTTTACTTCTGCCATCTTTTTTCCCTCCCCTCGCTTATAAAACGGTTCAATGAGCTTTTGCTCACAGATACCTTAACATTATACACCAAGATTTGGGGTTTGTCAATATTGATTTGATAAAATTTTCTCTCTTTTTTCAAATCTTTTTTACAAGCAATTACAAAAGCTTTTGCGCCTCTCTCATTATCACGTCTGCAACTGCCTTGGCGCATATCTCAACGCCCGCATCGGACAGATGCAGAGTGTCTGAATGGAGATATTTATCCCTATCGGCATTGACAAGTGAATGAAGGTCGTTTATAATCACGCCCATCTCGACAAGTCGGGGCACAAGAGCGGCATTAAACTGCTCTATTGTGCTGTTTTTGTTGTACGGATTGGTATCGAGCACGGGCGTTGTCGTTGCGAATATGACCACATCATAGCGCGACTTAAATATGCGTGCTATGCGAAGCATTACGCTTACGTACTCGTCAACTGTGCAGAACGGATCTCCGTCACCAAATATATCGCAGATATCCCAAAGTCCGTTGTTCCAATGGACTATACGGCTTCCGCTCATGTCTCCCTGCCAGTCAAACAGACCGCGCAGAGTATATTTGGCAAAGCGACAGTTATCCATGGGCTCAAACACCTCAAAATCAGGGCCGAGCAGTTCTCTTGTCCTCTTGCCGTACCCGTTCACTCCCGGGCCGGCACCGAGGCGTATGGAATCTCCAAGCAAAGAAATTTTCATAACAAAAATCTCCGTTCGATAGCGTTATCTTACAACGATATTGATTATCTTATTGGGAATCACGATCTCTTTAACGATCATCTTTCCCTCGATAGCCGATGCGACCTTAGCGTCTGCCTTTGCTATTCCAAGAGCCGTGTCCTTATCCGCGTTGATGGGAAGCACTACGGTAGAGCGGAGCTTTCCGTTGATCTGAACCGCAACCTCTACGCTGGAATCAACCGTCTTTGCCTCGTCGTGAACGGGCCACTCGGCAAGCGAGCAGAAGCCGTGTCCTCCGACCTCCTCCCAAAGCTCCTCACAAATATGGGGCGCGATGGGGCAAAGCAGGCGAATGAATATCTTGAACTCGTCAACGGTGAGGTGTCCGAGCTCGGTTATTTCGTTGAGAAGTCCCATCATAGCCGCGATAGCGGTGTTGAACTTCATATCCTCGATGTCCGCGCTGACCTTTTTGATGGTCTTGTGGATCGCCGAGGTGATCTCGGGAGTTTCACCCGTTCCCTTTATAAGTGTCTTAAGGTCGCAAACTCTCTCTATAAATCTCTTACAGCCCTTGACCGAGCTATCCGACCACGGTGCTGCCGCGCCGTAATCTCCCATAAAGAGAATGTAGGTACGCAGAACGTCCGCTCCATACTGATCGACCACCTCGTTGGGATCGACTACGTTGCCCTTGGACTTGGACATCTTCTCTCCGTCGGGACCGAGAATAAGTCCCTGCGCGGTTCTCTTTGCGTACGGCTCGCTCGTATTGACCTCGCCGATGTCATAGAGGAACTTGTGCCAGAAGCGCGAATAGATCATATGGCGCGTTACGTGCTCCATACCGCCGTTGTACCAGTCAACAGGCATCCAATATTCAAGCTTCTTGGGATCTGCGATCGCGTTTTCGTTGTGTGGATCTATATAGCGCAGGAAGTACCACGACGATCCCGCCCACTGAGGCATGGTGTCGGTTTCTCTTCTTGCGTCCTTGCCGCACTTGGGGCACTTGCACTTGACGTACTCGTCTATCTTCGCAAGCGGGCTTTCTCCGCCCTCACCGGGCTCGAAATTCTTGACGTCGGGAAGCTTCAAGGGAAGCTCCTCCTCGGGCACTGCCACCATTCCGCAATATTCGCAATGAACGATCGGAATGGGCTCGCCCCAATATCTCTGACGGTTGAACGCCCAGTCCTTCATCTTGTACTGAACGCCCTCCTCACCGATTCCTTTTTCTTCGAGCACCTCTATCATACGCTTGATAGAGTCTTTCTTATTGGTAAATCCGTTGAGGAAATCGGAGTTGACCATATCGCCGTCGCCGGTGTAAGCCGCCTCGTCGATATTTCCGCCCTTGATTACCTCGATTATATCAATGCCAAATTTTCTCGCGAAATCGTAATCGCGCTCATCATGCGCGGGAACTGCCATAATGGCTCCCGTACCGTAGCCCATCATTACGTAGTCAGCGATATAGATGGGTATCTCCTTGCCGTTTACGGGGTTGATTCCCGAAATTCCGTCAAGCTTAACGCCCGTCTTTTCCTTTACGAGCTGGGTTCTCTGGAACTCGGTCTTCTTTGCACATTCCTCTCTGTAAGCCGCAACGTCTGCCATATTTGCAATTCTGTCTGCGTACTTATCAATGAGAGGATGCTCGGGCGCGATTACCATAAAGGTAACTCCAAACAAGGTGTCGGGGCGTGTGGTGTATATTCTGAGCTTTTCGCCTTCATCAGCTCCGTTTACCGAGAAGTTGACAAATGCACCCGTGGACTTGCCTATCCAGTTGATCTGCTGCTGCTTTACCTGAGGCAAATAGTCAACGCCTTCAAGTCCTTCAAGCAGCTTATCGGCATACTTGGTTATGCGCAGATACCATACGTCCTTGGATTTCTGCACGATATCGCTGTGGCAGATGTCACACTTACCGCCCTGCGAGTCCTCGTTGGAAAGAACCACCTTACAGTGAGGGCAGTAGTTTACAAGCGCGGTATCGCGGAATGCAAGTCCGTGCTTGAACATTTCAAGGAAGATATGCTGTGTCCATCTGTAATAGCTCTCCTCGGTGGTATCGACCACGCGAGTCCAGTCAAACGAAAATCCGACTCTCTTGAGCTGTGCTGAGAATTTCTCTATGTTTTTATCGGTAAGTATTCTGGGGTGCGTGTTGAACTTGATAGCCGAGTTTTCGGTGGGCAGACCGAACGCGTCAAAACCGATGGGGAAAAGCACGATATAGCCCTGCATTCTTCTCTTGCGGCTTACTACCTCAAGTCCCGAATACGCCTTGATGTGACCTACGTGCATTCCTGCGCCCGAGGGATACGGAAACTCTACAAGACCGTAAAACTTGGGCTTCTCAGAGCCGTCAACCGCCTCAAAAATATGGGCGTCCTCCCATTTCTTTTGCCATTTTTGCTCAACAGACAAATAATCGTATTTCATTTATATTCCTTTCCACCGCCGCGGCGGCACTTATATTGCAACGTATGTGCGCGCGTATTGAGCGCGCGTATAAAAATACAACATTAACATTATAATGTATATTTTACTTTTAGTCAATAGATTTTGGCATTTTTAAGCAAAAAAGCCACTCTTATATCAAAGTTTTCGCTATTTTCTCCACCACGGGAATGACGTCGCGCGAGCGCGATGCAATGCGATCAAGCTTGACTGTCTGCACTTCTCCGCTTGGGAATATGAAATATATATCCGAGCGCGAAATTTCGGGCTTGTTGACAACAAACGCCCACACGATCAAATTTTCTTCTCTTATGCGGCATACTATGCGCCCTATAAGATCGTTTATGATCGGCTGCCAATCGTTCTCCCGATCTACGTCTATCTGCACGCAGCTTGACGCTCCGCGCTTGCCGCAAAACTTGTACTGCTTGTATCCGTAGTGTATCAGTATTTCGGTATCCTCACAGGGATCGCAAAGGCAGAATCCCAGCTTTTCAAGACGCGTCTTGTCAAGACCGTGTCGGGCTATTCCCTCCTCGAGCCACGGAATATCGCTTTTTTCAAATTTGGGGCTTCGGCAGGACTGGGTATCAAGATACACACTTTGCAGAGCGAGCCGCTCCAAAAATTCGTTGCAAGCGTCCGCCGCTACCGCCATGTCGTATATCACGCGTCCGCAGGACGATGCGGCGGCTATCAGTGCAAAGGGGCAAGTCGGCTCGGGTGGCGTGGTGTGGTGGTCAACGCAGCCGATGACCTTATTCGGATAAAAGGACACGTGATGGTCGACGAGTATCAGTCGGTCGCGCTCCTCAAAGCCGCAGAAAAAGTCCTCGTCGTATATTCCCAGCTCGCATACTCCGCGCAGAGTCACTCCGTCAGGGCGCGTGCAAAATTTCACCTTTGATTCAACACCGAGCAGTGCAAGCAGCTCCTTTAACATAACTGCCGATATTATGCTGTCGTGGTCGGGCATATCGTGTCCCGTCACGACGATATTTTCTCCGTCCGCGATGGATTTTTTGCAAATTGCAACCAGCTCGGACACTTTATTTTTCAAAAATTCCGTATTCATAAAAAACCTCTCTGTTTATAGATAGAATTATACTACATTTATACCTGATTGTCAACCGACGGGGATATTTTGAAAAAGAAAAAATGTAATTTCTCCATACAATATATTAAACCGTCAAATTGGGATTTATCGGGATGTTACGGGCGATCACAGTTCGCCCCTACGGGGATAGAGTGACGTTATCTTTAAACCGTAGGGGCGAACTGTGTTCGCCCGTTTATATCCCCTATAAATCAAAATTTGAATGTCTTGCGGCTGCTAAAAAACAAAATTGTTGACTTTGAGCGTTTTGAGTGATATAATGTTGTAAATTCATCGGCACAAGGAGAAACAGATATGAAATTGGTGCTTTTATTCGGCAACGCGGCTGTCGGTAAAATGACCGTCGGTCAAGAGCTTTGCAAAATAACCGATTTGCGCCTGTTCCACAATCATATGACCATTGAGCCCGTGCTTGAAATATTCGGCGAGTTCAAGACGAGTGCTATCGTCAAGCTTCGACGCGCGATATTCGAGGAGTTCGCCGCATCCGATAAATACGGAATGGTTTTCACTTTTATGTGGGCATTCGACAGTCAGGCAGACTGGGACTACGGCGAGAGCGTCAGAAAGATATTCGAGCCCTACGGCACGGAATTTTATTACGTTGAGCTTGTCGCTCCGCAAAAGGTTCGACTTGCCCGAAACATCACCGAAAATCGCCTTGCAAACAAGGCATCAAAGCGCGACATTGAGGCATCCAACAGACGTCTTATAAACGACGACCAGAAGCACAGATTTGAAAGCTTTGACGGCGAGATCCCGTTTGAAAATTATATAAAAATAGACAATACCAATCTGTCTGCCGAGGCGGTGGCAAAAATGATAAAAGAAAGATTTGACTTATAAAAACAACAAAAAATATCGGGGAGCGTCCGCTCCCCGATTCTTTATCTGATTTTGAATTATTTTCTTTTAAGCTTGCCCACTACGCGACCGCAGCACGCGATCTCCTCGAAGTTTTTGAGCAGAATGTCCGCGTATTCGGGATTGAGGGAAATAAGACGGTCACCGCCGTATTTCTTGAAATATCCCTCGCCGTCAAGAATGAATATTCCAAGCTCACCGTACTCGACACTGTCAGTTTCCTCGCAGAGCAGAACGTCACCGTCGCGGTACTTGGGCTCCATACTGTTGCCCTTGATGCGAAGCGCAAAGTCCGCAGGTGAGGTCTCCTCGTTATCGGGAATATTTATGGTTGACACCTGACTGTCAGACAGGAAAACTCCGCTACCCGCAGACACAGGAAGATCATAAAGCGAAATGCTTCTACGTCCAAAGCCGGCGGCTCCACGTGTCACAGTGTTTCCCGTGCGAATGATGCTTGCTGCGCCCATAGTCGTACGCGGGGCAAATGCGCGACCGACACCTGTCTGCGCGTGCTCTCTTTGTGCCTCCTTGGAGATAACCATTTCAACAAGCGAGCGGCTGTGCGCGTCAAGACGGCGGTAGTTCTCTATCATATCTATTTCATTTTCGGAAAGAGTGTAGTTGTTCGTGTTTTCCTCGATGCCTGTCAAAATATAATCAACGGAGCATTCAAGCGCCTCGCATATAGCCACGATATTTGAAAGCTTGGGAGAGTCACTTATACCTGCCAATATTTTTGAGAGCGTACCTATCGGTATGCCCGTCATCGCGGAAAGCTGATCGTTTGTGATCTTCTTCTCACCCTTTATTTTTTTGATTCTGTCGATATAACTGATACTCATATTAGTTATCCTTTCGATCTGATTCAATATTCTTTTCGACTTTTAGAAAACGTCAATCATTTTCCGTTTACGGAATGATTATAGCACATTTTTTCCGTTTTGTAAAGGGGTTTTCGAAAAATAATTCCGTTTTTTGAAAAATTTTTCAATTTTTTTGTAAAAAAGTGTTGACAAGTTCCGTTTTTGGTGTTATAATGACATCACAACAGGAAAAAACAGCAAAAAATCAATGCATTTTTTCCATTTCAAGAAAACGGTTTGCGAATCCACAAGCCCTTTTATAAAATTGGAGGATATTATGAACGCATATTATAACGACACTCAAATAAAGAACGGACGCGCAATTCCCCGCGACAATTTTGGCGA
Source organism: Eubacteriales bacterium (assembly GCA_045643865.1). GTDB lineage: Bacteria > Bacillota > Clostridia > Oscillospirales > CAG-272 > SVTX01. Next base: position 572 of record JAZRFU010000178.1, on the reverse strand, counting down.
TAAGCTCATTTCTCTCATTTGTAATATAGTTGCGATTCTCACCTGCTCCGCAGCAGTAAAGATTGAAAAGGTTCTCACATGTGCGGCGCTTTTCTTCCTGTTTTTCGGTGTTATCGGAAGTATGGAGAGTGGAAGCACGTCCATTGGATTTGGTGCACTCGTATGCCTTGCTATATCGTTTGTCGAGTATGCGCTCCTTAAAAGCTGTGTAAAGAAAGCAACGTCAAATAAGTAATAAATCAAAAATTCCCGCCCTATCGCAAGTGAACTGCCCCAAATTGTGCGGACAGTACAAAAAACACCCTATGGTAGAAAATATTAAAATTTAAGCAACGAACTGACATCGCTTTTCGAGTGGTGTCAGTTTTGTTTTAAGTTGAATACGTTCGTTATTGAAGAATTGTATGTATGCACCTATGGGGGGGCCCGCCCCCTCATAGGTGCGGATTTTTGCGCGGTAAATACACTCAGTTTTGAGAATTGAGAAAAAATTTTCGGCTAAAGCATTGTCATATGGGTTCCCACGTCTTGACATTGAGGGCGTGATGTGGTATGATTGTGTTAGCTTAAAA
>JAZRFU010000177.1:0-6408 GCA_045643865.1 Eubacteriales bacterium | reverse complement strand
AAAACGCGAGATAAAACAATAAGCGAGAGAGCTTGTTGCCAAGCATTCTCTCGCCTATTTATTGCTTTTGATCATCAGTTCAGGGCTTGAGCACGTATTGCGAGAACGGCTCACTATTAACCGCGTCAAGTGTTTTCGCGCACCTCTATTATTTCTCCGTCGCGCATATTAAGCACCACGTCCGCCTTATCCGCCACCGACATATCGTGGGTGACAACTATGACAGTCGCGCCGTCGCTATGCGCCAATGATTTGAGTATTTCCACTATATTTTCCGTGTTTTTGGTGTCCAGATTGCCTGTTGGCTCATCCGCAAGTATTATTTTGCTTCCCTGTGCCAGCGAGCGCGCTATGGCAACTCTCTGCTGTTCTCCGCCCGACAATGCCGAGGGCAGTCTTTTTTCATAGTCCGCGCTAAGCTCAACGCGCTCACGCGAGGCGCGCGCTATCTCTGCAGCCGTCTTTTTCTTTATTCTTTGCAATGAAAGCGGATATTTTATGTTTTCATTTACCGTAAGCAGCGGAAATAGGTTATAATTCTGATATATAACAGATATCTCCTCGCGGCGCATACGGTTTCTGTCCTTGTGGCGCGTGGACTTACCGTTCACCAAGACCTCACCCGCGGTGGGGAGATCAAGTCCCGCCATGAGAGAAAGCAGAGTGGTCTTTCCGGATCCCGATTTGCCCACTATGGCATACATTTTGCCTGCCTCGAAGGCAAAGGATACTCCGTTCACCGCGCGAACGGTCTGATATTTTCCGCGATAGCTATACGATACGTTTTTAAGCTCAATACTCATATATTCACTCTTCCTTTATTGACGTAAGAAGGTTTTTCCTTAGGAACACGATAAGCGAAATTGCAAGTCCCGCCGAATACAGTCCGATAAAGATAGCTATGCGCTCTATCGGTTGCCAGGAGAACATCGCGCCGCCAATAGCCGCACCAATGGTGCATAGCACTAATTGCTCGACAAAAAATTCAAAAAATATGCGTACGTCCGGCACACCGACCGTTCTCATAAGCATTATTTCACGCCCGCGGCGGTTTATCATCAGAAATCCCATCAAAAAGCCCGCGGCAGCGCTCAAAATAAATACCGCAACCGTGCTTATCTCATTTATTTTTATATTTGTTCTCATTACCTCGCCTGCGCGGATGAGCTGACTGTCGTCCACGTCAAGCGCAAAGGGATAGTAGAAATAATAGGAATATTTCCACGGAACACGCTCTGCGGTAATGCTCGGCTCAACGAACCATTTGGACATTCCCTTTCGGACTGCTTCTATGTGATCGTTATTTGCGATCGTTGCCCGTACAGCGTCGGCACAGAACGGCATGCCTGCCGATTTATATATTCTTTCAACGGTTTTGTAGGACGCAAACACGTCGTCGCGGTCAAGTGAGTGAGTTCCGACAACTGTAAATTCCCAATCGGCAACACATTCGGGCCACGAGTCAAACGGATCGTCATATCGGAACGTCATACTTATATGTGGCGCGCTTCCGTCATCTTTGAGCATACCCTTGGGGATTATGATATAAAAATTTTCCTCGTTCCATATGCTCTCGTCAAATCCGTCAAAATAAGTTATAGCATCGGGATAGCGTTCAAGATCACGGTCAAGCTCGGGGGCCGCAACTCCCACAACCGTTCTTGGAATATCGGGAGATCCGTCGACGTATCCCTCGCTGAGCTTGGGATCAGTGTGCATCTTTATCTGGACGTCCTTTATAAGAGAATCCATCGGCCACTCGGAAAACGCATTTACTACCCATTTGGGAAGCTCAAGGCCGTCACGTCTCATTCCCGTCAAGCTTGTAACCGTCATGGGAACCTTGACGGTGCGGTACGCCTCCTCATATTTGGCTATCTCGTTTTCACTTGCCGCCGAAAGTCCGCACAGAGAGAAGGTCATTATCAGCGCAAACAGTATAGCGCCGACAGTAACCGCAAAACCGCCTCTCATTCGTCTTAAAATAGCTGCAAACATAATTCTTTCCTTTCGGCATGTGGTCGATAAACAATATTTGTTGACTCATCAACAAATATTGCGGCATCGCAACACGCCGTTATTTTTTATCTATCGTCTGTCAAGTCCTCGCGAGCGCGTCATCGGCACGGCGACAAGGGTCACCGCCAAGGTTATAATGACGAGCTGCGCTATGGCTATTGCGGCGAAATATCCGTAATTTATCACTATTGATACCTCCGTGCCGCCAAATGACGCAAGGGTATCTATAAAGGTATCCCAAAGCGCTACACCGATTGCCGCACCGCAAGCACTGCCCGGTACGATTACGCACAGTGTCCATTTTATAAGATGTGATATTCTATCCCCTCTGGGACATCCAAGCGAATCCATAGAAACAAGCACTGCGCCCTCTCTGCAAGGATAGAGCATTATAAACAATACCGCCACAACCGCCCAGGCAATGAGCGCCAGTGGCAATATTCGGTCTGCTGTTCCCTCATACGCGGAGAGGTTTTCCTTTATTTCGGCATAGCCGTTGTCGTCAAACAGCACGTCCTCATCGTATCCCGCGTCTGCAAGTGCCCCTGCAAGAGTTGCCAGATGCTCGTTTGAAACCACGAAATTCCTGAACATTCCAAGATGAGATTGCTCCACACTCACGCTTATCGATGCTTGCGGAACAAATACGGTGTTGGGGGTAAATCCGTACGGATCTATTTCAGGAAGCGCCCATTCGTTCGCCTTGCTGTAAATTCCAATGACCTCAAACTCCTGCGCCTCTAAAAGCTCGCCCTGATTGCCGAAGTGAGCCGCCATAGGATTTGCGGGCATTGTGTCGATCATATTTTCAAGCGGATAAAACATGTCCTTTTCGTAAAATGAAAGAGATATTTTATCCCCCACCGAGATGCCGTTTTTGCTTGCCACCGTCTCGGAGATAAGGCAAACTTTAGCACCCGATGCCATTTCCTCATCGGTCATATCTCTGCCCGACACTATCCTTGCGTTCGCTCTTGCAAAGTGTGTCAAGCCAAAAACGCCATCCGTGCCGACTATGGCAAAGGCGTGATTGTTTATCTCGATGCGGCGGATAAGCTCTGCCCATTCCTTACCGCTCTCGCTCGCGAGAAAATCGTCCGCGCTTGTATCAAGACGGACTATAAACGGATTGGAATATTTCTCAATATATCCCGCATCCGCGTTCTCCACGAGAGCCGCGCTGTTTTGCAAAGTAAATCTGACGCTTCGGTAATATTGAAGCTGATTTCGGGAAATTCCAGTATAAAGATCTCCGTATTTTACTCTTGCCGCGTAGTTGTATCCACTATATTCTCGATAAAAGGAGTGATCGAACGCCTCGAAAAGCTCCATCTTCTTAACCTTGGACAGCTCATTGCGAAGCAGATAGTCAAGATCAACGTAATCCGAGCCGTAAACGAGATATTTATCTCCTGCGTTAAGGCCGAGCGCATCTATATCCTCAGTCCGTTCTGCCGTAAAGCTCATTCTGGCGGTAAAGCCCACAGGATTACTATATCCGCTCTCCATTGCGATCACACGGTCGATGGTTGCTTCCATATCACAATGGTATCTTATCGGCTCGTCTGACGGCCATACGCCGCCCGATGCGTCGGTAACGTATCCGCCTCCCGTTTTGTATGTATGAATATAGGTCAGAGTCACCTCAAAAATCACGTTATCATAGGGATCGAAGGGCAGATTTCCCGAGTGATCGTCGTGGATTCTGTCCGTAATATTATCGGGAGAAAGTCCGCTTATATAAGCAGATGCCAAAGACGCCGAATTTATCTTTTTTATGACGTCGGGATGTGATCCTGCATACTCGACAATCCACCTATCAGTGTCAAGAGTATACGTGTCGGAGGGGAAAGCGAGAGATTTGAATTCGTTTTCAATGCTCCTGTTTGCATCCCCCACGGAAAGCATTTGTCCTAAGCTCACGCAGAGTATAGACACCGCCAACGCGATCAGTAAAACTCCGAGAAGCCACCTGATCGGTCTTCTCATATGCTGCTTAAATGCGTTCATATTCACTCTCCTTTCCTTACGTTTATTGATTTCATTATAGCACCTTGACAGATCGTTGTCAATAAAAAATACGTGCGGATCATAAAAGATCCGCACGATTATCATATTAACGCCGATTAAAATCTGTCTATGTTCGCCTTTACGTACTTGACCATCTTGGTCTGTATGTACTTTCTGTTATCGGAGAGGAACTTTTCGGTTCTCTCGTAATCGCCGCCCGCATTGCTGTGAAGGAACTTGAACGCCTTTGCAAGCTCGGTGTCCTCGTTAAGCTCGAGCGCGCCCGCAATAGTATCTATAATTGCTTCATCTGCCATAAGGTAGAGGTTCCAGATGCTCTCGTTGGATCTCTCACTGAGATCGTAGAGTATCTTATAGGCAACAAGCGGAACAAAGCTATCATTGCCGTTTTCAAATATCTCGTTTTCGCTCTCGAAAACGTTTTCCGTCCACACCTTTGATGCGCTGGACGTAAGATTTGCCATTACAAATGTCATCTTCTTGTTGATGATATCAAAATTAAGCTCGTCAACGGAAATGTTCGATTTGAGCTTGGAATCGTACAAGAAGAAGTTTGCCTTTTCTCCCGATCCGATAACCACCGCCAGCACTGCAAGCGAAAGGCCGAGAAGCACAAGCACGATACCAAACAGTATAAACATTACGTTCAGCACGCCCTCACTGTCAGCCGCGCCGAAAATGAACGTCAGAATTCCCGCAATCACGAGCAATCCGCACAGAACGAACAGTATTATCTGCACATTCTGCTTTATAAAGCTTTTAAGATTGTTCATATATTCCTCCCACCGTGATACACACGTATCCATTATTTTAACTACATTCATTATAACACAAGATTTTATCTTTTGCAAGTATTTTTATCATTATTTTTAGCACGTATGCTCTTTTTTTTACAAAACCGCGTCCACGGCCGTTCAATGTGTATAAAAGCTTGAATTTGTTGAAAATAAAGGTGTTCTCCCTTGACAAAGGGGCGGCGTAATGTTATAATTATTTTGTATTTTTATTTTTATTATCGCCGTTCGGAGAATTTTCTCCGAGCAAGCACATTCAGGAGGACGGAAGATGATAAGATTACACAAGGGCGGCGTTTTTTACGATAACGGCAGCATAAGCGACAACAGCTCTGTATCCATCGGGGAAGCGCGCAAAAATACGATAGCATACCAAATCCTTGATGCTCACAACGTGTCAGGTAACGCTGACAAGCTTAAAATAAAATTTGACGCTATGGTGTCCCACGACATTACATACGTCGGCATAATCCAGACCGCGAGAATAGGCGGTCTTACCGAGTTCCCCATCCCTTATGCGCTCACAAACTGTCACAACAGTCTTTGCGCGGTTGGCGGCACTATCAATGAGGACGACCACGTGTTCGGTCTTTCCGCGGCGAAGAAATACGGCGGAATATACGTGCCTGCAAATCAATCCGTTATACATTCCTACGCGCGTGAAGAGCTTGCAGGATGCGGAAAGATGATACTCGGTTCGGACAGCCACACGCGCTACGGTGCGCTTGGCACCATGGGCGTCGGCGAGGGCGGTCCCGAGCTTGTAAAGCAGCTTCTGCGCGACACGTACGATATAAATGCTCCCGAGGTAGTGCTTGTAAATATCAAGGGCAAGGCGCCTCGCGGCATAGGCCCTCACGACGTGGCTATCGCGCTTGTAAAGGCGACCTTTGAGAGCGGATTTGTTAAAAACAAGGTGCTTGAATTCGTTGGCGACGGACTTGCTTCCCTGCCCATTGATTTCAGAAACGGAATCGACGTTATGACCACCGAGACCACCTGCCTGTCGTCCATCTGGGCAACCGACGAGGTAGTCAAGGAGCATTACGAAACACACGGACGTGCAGGCGACTACAAGGAGCTTAAGCCGCGCGGTGTGGCATATTACGATTCTATGATCGAGATAGATCTATCCAAAATGGAGTCTATGATCGCACTTCCCTTCCACCCCTCAAACGCTTATACTATAAAGGAATTCCTTGCAAATGCACGTGAAATTCTCGAAAAGGTCGAGGCGGAGGCGCGTGTAAAATTCCCCAAATGTAAATTTGACCTTGTGTCCAAGATACAGCCCGACGGTAGCGTGCTTGCCGATCAGGGTATAATTGCAGGATGCGCGGGCGGTATGTTCGACAGCATTTCCGAGGCAAGTGAGATCCTCAAGACAGGCAACGTCGGAAATAGCTATTTCTCACTTTCGGTGTATCCCACGAGCATTCCCGTTTCTCTGGCACTGACAAAGCAGGGCATCTCTGCCGATCTGCTTGCAAACGGCGCGCTTATCAAGCCGTCATTCTGCGGTCCTTGCTTCGGCGCGGGCGACGTTCCTGCCAACAACGGACTT
>JAZRFU010000176.1:0-4151 GCA_045643865.1 Eubacteriales bacterium | reverse complement strand
TGCAGCTCCGCCTTTTTCTTTTTATTCCTCGATGCTAATACTATCTTCAACATTTTCGTAAGTTTGGTCGCAAATTTCCTTGTTCTTATTGAGATCTATGCCGTAGCGCTCAAGGTCGAGAAGGTTTATGCGCACGTCGCGTCTGACCTTACCTTCCTCGTCTGTGCTCTTTTCATACTCCACCTTGCTGAGCAGTGCGTATCCCTCAAAGCCACGTCCCTTATTGATCTTAAAAACGGTAGGCACGAAGGCGAGAACCGCCGCGGTTATTGCCACGGTTTTGAAAATTATCTTGCCCGCGCTTGTTTTATTATCCTCACAGATAAGGCATTTACCTTTATTTTCAAATATTTTCATAGCTATGCTACCTCTTTATTCAAACAGTGCTTCCACAAACTGATGCGCGTCAAACTCGCGCATATCGTCGATCTTCTCGCCAACGCCTATAAATTTGACGGGTATGCCAAGCTCCTGCTTTATTGATATTACGATACCGCCCTTTGCCGTTCCGTCCAGCTTGTTGAGCGTAATTCCCGTAATATTCGCCGCGCGGCTGAATTCCTTTGCCTGAATGTCGGCGTTCTGTCCCGTGGTCGCATCAAGCACCAAAAGATTTTCTCTGGACGCGTCGGGCAGCTCGCGGTCGATAACTCTGTTGATCTTGGCAAGCTCGTTCATAAGGTTTGTCTTATTGTGCAAACGTCCTGCGGTGTCTATTATAAGCACGTCGGCACTCTTTTTCTTGGCGTAATTGATAGCGTCGAAAACTACAGCCGCGGGATCGCTTCCCTCCTGCTGCTTGACTATATCCACCTTTGCGCGCTCACACCATACCTCAAGCTGATCTATCGCCGCCGCTCTGAACGTGTCTGCCGCCGCAACGACTACCTTTTTACCGCTCTTGCGCAGACGCTTGGAGATTTTTCCGATAGATGTGGTCTTGCCCGCGCCGTTTACACCGATAACCAAAATTACCGAGGGAGTGCTTTCAAGGCGCAAGGGCTGATGCTCGCCGATCATCTCTGCGATGATCTCCTTGAGTGTTACGACCACCTGCTCCTTTTCCTTAAGACGACCGTCCTTTATTCTGTCGCGAAGCTCGTCGATTATCTGCTCCGTCGCGCTGACGCCTATGTCTGCCATAATGAGCAGCTCTTCAAGCTCGTCAAGCAGATCCTCGTCAACTCGCACAAAGCTTTTAAGAATATCGTTGACCGAACCGAAAAGTGCATTCTTGGTCTTTGCAAGTCCATTTTTCAGCTTTGCAAAGAAGGATTGGTGCTCCTCCTCGTCCTCGTCCTCGTCTTCTTCGACTTGCGCCTCGCCGCCGTATAATTTTTCTACGTCGTCAAGTGCATCTTCGTCGTCATCAAGCTCTTCGTCTTGGATTTCTTCGTCTTCCTCGTCATCGTACTCATCCTCGTCGATAAGTGACTCAAAATCGATGAACTCTCCGTCACAGTCAAGAGGCGTGGTATTTATAAAATCATCTCTGTTGTCCGCCTCAAAGCGCTCTGCCGCCTCGATCTCCTCGTCGGTAAGTCCCTCTGCGTCGCCATCAAGCTCTATTTCCTCTGCAACGAGCTCTTTTTCCTGCTCGCCCTTGTCCTTTTTGCCAAAGAGCTTATTCAAAAATGCCATTCCATTCACCATCCTTCTTCTTCTCGATGTCCTTGACATCAAGCGTAAGTATCTTGGATATACCGTGCTCGGGCATAGTTACGCCGTAAAGCTTGGTTGCTGCCGCCATAGTGCCTCGGCGGTGCGTGATCATAATAAACTGTGTGCCGTCGGTATATCTCTTTATGTACTGTGCCAGACGCTCTACGTTGACCTCGTCAAGCGCCGCCTCTATCTCGTCGAGGATACAGAACGGGGTGGGGTTGACCTTAAGCGTCGCAAAGAACAAAGCAACTCCGATAAATGCCTGCTCTCCTCCCGACAGCTGCATAAGGTTTTTGATTATCTTTCCGGGAGGTGCCGCCTTTATCTCAATTCCGCTTTCAAGCACGTTTTCGGGATCGGTCAGGTATATCTCGGCAGATCCGCCGCCGAAAAGCTCCGAGAAGGTCTTTCCGAAGTTTTCGTTGATCTGATTGAATGCGGTGATAAACGCCGTCTTCATTTCCTTTTCGAGCTTGGTTATGATACCCACAAGCTCATCGCGGGATTTATCAAGGTCTGCTATCTGCTCGGACATATAGTCGTAACGCGCCTTGACCTCGTTGTACTTGTGAACTGCGTCAAGGTCAACATGACCTATCGCACGTAGCTTATTGTGACACTCGGTCTGCGTTCTTGCGATCTCGGCACGGTTGCTCTCATTGACCTCGGGATAACCGAGTGCAACGGCATCCGCACGTGTAAGCTCATAGTCGTCCCACAGCTTGCCCGCAAGCTTGTCGTACTTTTCCTGCAAGGAGATAAGCTTTGACTCGTTGGTGGTGTGAACTCGGAATATAAGCTCCTTTTCCGCCATCTTGTCACGGAGCATCGTGTTGATCTCGTTGAGCTTCTTCTCAAACTCAAGGTTGCCCTCCTCGATCTCTGCTCTCTTTGCATTGAGCACGTCAAGCTCCTTTTGGCTCTCGTCATATCTGCGTCTGTTCTCGCTCTGCGCCACCGTAATATCGTCTATCTGCTTGCGGTAGCTCTCAATTCTCGCGTCTGCCGCACGAATATCGTCCTCCGAGATTCTTATACGCTCAAGAGAAACCGACAGAAGTGCCTTTGCCGTTTCAATATCCTTTTGTATCTCGCTGGATCTTATAATGCAAGCGGTCTTTTGCTCCTCAAGCGCCTTCAGCTTATCCTCGCACTCAACGCGTTTTGCATATTTATCCTCTCTTGCCGCCGTAAGCTCCTCGATAACGTGAGCTTGAGCTGCCTCCGCGCTCTTGAGCTGGGCAAGATCGTCCTCGTATCTCTCGCTCATCTCGACTATCTGCTGATAGTCCGCCTTGAGCTTGTCAAGCAAGGACTTATTCGCTTCGTACTGTCCCGTTATCTTTTCAAGCGCCTGCATTTCGGTGTTTTTAAGCACCAAAATAAGCTCGCGACGGTCACAAAGCTCATTTTTGTCGTCGGTAAGATCGGTTATCTGCTCCTTGAGCTTGGACGCGTTCTTTTCAAGTGCTGCGACCTTAACTCCAAGCTCTGCTGCCTCTGCCTCAAGACGCTTTATCTCGTCGGCTCTCGACAGCATACCGCCGCTCTGCTTTACAGATCCTCCCGTAAAGCTACCGCCCGCGTTTATCTGCTGACCGTCCAGCGTTACCACCTTGACTCTGTAATTGAGCTTTTTAGCCATAACCGTGGCGTTATCTATGTTGTCGAAAATGAGCGTTCTGCCAAGCAGGGCGCTGACTACGTTCTCAAATTTAGCATCACAGCGACAAAGCTCGTCGGCAATTGCAATATAGCCCGCAAAGCCCCTTGCCTCCTTCATTTCGTTGGTTTCGGTCTGGGGGCGCATAGAGGTCAAGGGCAAAAACGTTGCCTTGCCCGCCTCGCTACGCTTCAGAGCGTACATTGCCGCCTTTGCGGTCTCCTCGTCCTCAACGACGATATTCTGCAAATTCTGCGCCAGAGCCGTTTCAATGGCGGTAACGTGTCCCGAATCAACGGATATTACCTTGGACAAGGGTCCGTATATCTTTCCGCACGGCGCGCCGTGGCGGTCAGTTATCTTGGACTCGGCGTAGCGGCTCATTACAAAGCGCACGCTGTTATTATAGCCCTCAAACTGCTCCTCCATCGCCTTTATGGTCTTTATACGGTGATTTGCGGATTCAATTCTTATTTTCTTGTTATTAAGCTCGTCATATACCTCGCCGATAGCCGAATTAAGCTCGACAAGACGCGCGTCCTTTTCGGCAACGCTCTCGTCTATCTCGCTTACCGCCTGCGCGTACTCATCAACGGTCTTTTGCTTTGCGCTCATCGACTTGTCAAGTCGAGCCGACTCCGCCTCATAGTTTTCTATATCGTCAAGTATGTCTGCATTTCTGTCGCTTCCGCTCTCGCGCGCGTTTTCAAGCACCGAGATTCTGACCTTGATATCGACCGCCTCTTCCTCTGCGTCCTTGATGTCTGCAAAGATGGTGTCTATATCCTTACCAAGCTTATCAATATCACACTTGGTATCGAAT
>JAZRFU010000175.1:0-3046 GCA_045643865.1 Eubacteriales bacterium | reverse complement strand
CGCCCAGCACGTACATAATATCGGTGTCCTTAAATGAGATGGTCTTGAGCAGCTCCTTGAATTTTGTATAGCAACCGTGAGGATTTGCAACTACGTAAGTCATTATATTTTTCGTCCTTTCAAAAATCAGATTGTTTGTGTAGTGTTGGAGAAATAGACCTCAACGTATGCGTCGGGGCATATTTCCTTTATCTTGTCGGCAAGCACGCGACATACGGGATACTCGGTAAAGAAATGTCCTGCGGCAAGCACGTTGATTCCGTAAAGTGCCGCGTCAAAGCTCTGGTGATGCTTAAGCTCGCCCGTAATATACGTGTCCGCTCCCGCCTCTTTGGCAATGCCAATATAGTCGCCGCCCGAACCGCCGAGAAGCGCCACTCGCTTGACCGTGTTGCCTGCGTCGGCAAGAACCACGCTCGCCTGCTCAATGCCGTCATCTCCGCAGGAAAGCTTGTCCTTAACAGAGAGCGCAAGCTCTTTCGCCGTAAGCGATCCGTCCATGTCTCCGATTCGCATGATGCCGTCCTTATCGCTTTCAACGCGCGTGACGTTTTTAAGCCCTATGAGCTGTGCCAGCGTGTCGTTAACTCCGCCGTCAAGCGCGTCAAGACGCGTATGGAACGACATTACCGATATTCCGTTCTGCACGAGCTTTACTGCGCGTCCACCGCTCACCGTGGTGGCATTTACGCTGTCAAGCGAACCAAAGAACACGGGGTGATGCGAGGCAATGACGTCAAAGCCCTCATTCGCCGCCTTTTCACTTACTGCCTCATGCACGTCAAGCGCGACAAGCACGCGACTCACCTTTTTGTCAGGATCGGGACAGGATTCAAGTCCGTCGTGATCCCACTCGCACGATAGCGAGGTGGGTATTTTCTCGGTAAGTGCCTTGTATAATTCAAGTACCTTCATTTTTCAAAATTCCTTTTTTAATTGTTTTGTTTGTCAAGATAAGCGCGGAGCGCATCGTGCAGACCTTGCTCGCTGCTTGCGTCACTGCCTGCCCTTTTCTTGCCCTCGATACGAACGCAAAGCGATCGCACCGTTTTTTCTATATATTCAAGCGCCTCAAGGTTTGCTCTGTCAAGACTCGGCTTGCCGATATACGCGTCCATATCGTCTATTTGCCGCGATATGCCGTCATAGCCCGCGCATATTATGCGATAGAGCTTGCCCGAACGCTCACTGTCCTTTATTATTTTCTCGTCCTTTATGTAAAAGCCGCACTGTGCCAGATACCTTGCAACGATCTCTGCGTGTGTCATTGGTTGAAGCACCAGAGTGATCCTTTCGTCGCGTATCCATTCCGCCGCGTCAAGAATCGACACGATGAGCTCGCCGCCCATACCAAGCACCGAAATGCAATCGGGGGCAAAATCGCGTGCCAGGTCAAGTCCGTCCGCGCGTACTACGCATATTTTATCCGCAAGTCCGTTATCGCGCACGTTGGATACGGCAGATGCCACGGGACCCTCGTTGATATCAGATGCCAGAGCATATTCAATTTTCCCCTCAAGGCATAGCGCGATAGGAAGATACGCGTGATCGGAGCCAATGTCCGCCAAGCGCGCGCCTCTCGGCACCATATCCGCCGCCGCAGAGAGCCGTTTGTCCAGATTCATAAATTTCCTCTTACCCAAAGGACTGAAAGTCCGTGATTTTCTTTCTTTTTGTGAGAGGACGGCAGGTTGAAATCCCCCGACCGTCCTCCCGATCGGATATTACTTGCCTGCAAGATAGCTGTTGATCTTCTCTACAAGCTCGTCCGCGTCAGTTCCGTGAACTGCGCAAGCTTCCTCGATGGACTCACCGCGAGATGCGGGGCAACCGAGGCAGTGCATGCCTATCTCAAAGAAAAAATCAGCAGTTCCTCTGTCGTAGTCAAGAATATCGCCGATGATGGATTCCTTTGTTACCTTCATTTCAGATTTCCTCCTTAAAAATATATTTAGTCATTTTAATTATATAACTTTCACGCCAAAAAGTCAAGGGCGGTGCTCATATTTTTCCCCTATTGCCCTCTTTTTATCAGCCGATCAAGTATTACGATTACCTATATTTGTCAAAACTGTCAAATGGCGTGAAAATTGCAAAAAATTCTCTTGCAAACGGCGCGAATATATGGTATAATATGGGGTAACGTATTTTTGAATTTTAGGAATTTCATAATTTTGTGCCGCCGCGCGCGGCAGAATGGAGATCAAAATGATAATAGCACTTGAAGAAGCAAAGCACAAGCTGGTGGCGCTCCGCGCAGATATTGCCGAGCTTGGAAACGCGCTTCGCATAGAAGACCTCAAGGCAAAAAAAGCAGAGCTTGAGGCGCAGACGCTTGATCCTAACTTCTGGAACAATCCCGAGGTATCAACCAAGATAACACAGACAATAAAGCAGTCGCAGGACACCATAGACGAATATGAGGAGCTTTGCTCGCGTCTTGAGGACGCAATCGCTCTTGCGGAAATGGCTATTGAAGAAAACGATGAGGACTCGGTTGAGGAGGTCGTAAGCGAGCTTGCCGAGATAGAGGCAACCGCGGAAAAGGAGCGCATCGCAGTTCTGCTTTGCGAGGAATACGACCACAATAACGCCATAGTTTCCTTCCACCCCGGCGCAGGCGGCACCGAGGCGCAGGACTGGGCACAGATGCTCTACCGTATGATCACGCGTTGGGCGGAAAAGTCGGGCTTTAAGGTAAAGCTTATCGACTGGCTTGACGGCGACGAGGCAGGTCTTAAATCCGCGACCATCACCGTTGAGGGTAACAACGCATACGGTATGCGCAAAAGCGAGAACGGCGTTCGCCGTTTGGTGCGCGTTTCCCTCTCTGACAGCGCGGGCAGACGTGACACCTCTTTCTCGACTATCGAGGTAATGCCCGAATTCCAGAACGTTGATACGGTAGTGCTTCGCGACGAGGATCTTGAGATCACGGCGCACCGTTCGTCAGGCCCGGGCGGTCACCACATCAACAAGACCGACTCGGCTATCCGTATCGTGCATAAGCCCACAGGTATCGTTGTAGGTTGCCAGACCGAGAGAA
>JAZRFU010000174.1:0-1552 GCA_045643865.1 Eubacteriales bacterium | reverse complement strand
GGTTTCTGACAGCGCTTCGGGTATAACTGAGATCATATTTGCCGCTCCGCGCGTCATTCCCTTTTGGACGAGTGCGGAAAATCCGCCGATAAAGTTGATTCCCAGCTCCTCTGCCGCGCGGTCAAGCGTTTTTGCCACCTTGATATATGCGTCAGGCGAAATTGCGCCGCCGACAAGTGACACGGGTGTAACCGAAACTCGCTTATTGACTATCGGAATGCCGTACTTTTTCTCAATGTCGCCGCCGACCTTTACCAAGTCACGCGCGCTCGTAGTTATCTTATCGTATATTTTCTCACAGAGTCGATCCTCGTCCTCGCTGACACAGTCGTAAAGCGAGATTCCCATCGTAATGGTTCTTATATCGAGGTTTTCCTCATGGATCATATTGATAGTTTCAAGTATATCCTTAGTATTTACCATTTATTTAAGTCCTCGCTCAGATATGGTGCATTGAATTGAATATGTCCTCATGCATTACGTTGATGGAAAGACCGTTATCCTTACCCATTGTGTCAAGCGTATCAACAAAATCCGAGAAAGGAAGCGACAGCGCATCTATATCCGCAAGCATTATCATTGCAAAATATTCCGAGAGAACGCTCTGGGATATATCAACGATATTCGCACCGTATTTAGCGCATTCGCCCGACACCTTGGCTATAATACCAACGGAGTCCTTTCCTGTAACCGTTATAACTGCTTTCATCGCGTCCTCCTTGTTTTCAAAGCGTATTGAATATCGCTATTTAAAAAATAAAAATACTTTTTTTAATTATACTACATTTGCAGCTAAATATCAATAGTATTTGCTCTGTTTTTTAACATTTTTTTGTTTTTTGTTGAAAAGAATCGCCTTATATGATATAATGGTATAGAAGAAACCGAATGCTTTGAAAGGGGGAGCTGAAATGAACGGTACCAGTGTAGAATATATCGTAAAGCAAAGGGTCGAGGGCAAGGTGCTTGCTAAAAAAATCGCGTTTGTTCTAAGTTATGCGGCAATTTTCGCGATGCTCTGCATACTTATTACGTCGTTTGCCGCACCGCTTCTGCATTTACCGTTTATTCTGCTTGCATGCGCTTTTGTGGCTATGACGGTATTTATAAGCTGGCGATTTACCTCGGTGGAATACGAGATAGCCGTATCAGGCGGAGAGCTTATGCTTTCGGTTATATACGGTAAATCCACACGCCGCCACCTATGCTCCGTGACCGTCAATTCAATATTGCAAATAGGCGAATATGACGATGCGGCTTACGAGCATTTATCACGTATGTCATTACAAAAGAATTATCTCTGCATCTCCTCCCTATCCGCGCCGGGCGTATATTACGCGCTGTTTGACGAGAAGAATGAGCGA
The DNA here is from genome assembly GCA_045643865.1 of Eubacteriales bacterium. Taxonomy (GTDB): domain Bacteria; phylum Bacillota; class Clostridia; order Oscillospirales; family CAG-272; genus SVTX01. The sequence continues at coordinate 188 of JAZRFU010000174.1, read as the reverse complement.
TGCGTGGCATATTTCGATGCAGACGACAGAATTATAAAGGCACTCAAGCGCCAGAATCCATCGGCATTCCGCGCCGCACCAAAGCAAACACAGAAAGGACTGTAAAAATGAAAAATCAATACGAAATAAAGGTCCGTCTTTCCGACGAGCTTATGAGAAAGCTTATATACGTGTCTGAAGCAGAGGGG
>JAZRFU010000173.1:0-9834 GCA_045643865.1 Eubacteriales bacterium | reverse complement strand
GTGTTTACAGCCACGGAATCCGCACTGGACGAGCCCTTTACGTTTCCTATATAGTTTGAGGTCCACTCCTGAACGCCATCAAACTTGTTGTCCAGTGCATCAAGCAATTGCTGATAGGTCGACGAGGTATTCAAAATATTCAAGAACTTATCCTCAACCACCTCAAGTGCCTCGCGCTCTCCGTCAACGTTGATACCGAATTGGAAGTTGATCAGCGTTTTCCATGTCTTTGAGGCATCCATACGTTTACCAAACGTGTAGGTGACGGTAAAGGTCAAGGATTCGCCCGGAGCAACCTTTTTGTTTTCCGCCGAAGCGCTTGCCAAAGAGCAAACAACACCGATCTTTCTGTCCCCTTTCGCAGTATCGACAAAATCATTTCCATCATACCCTGTAAGCTTGGTTTGATAATAAATACCACGGTAAGAATAGGTGATCTTGGTATTGTTCAATACGGTTACTCGATACGTAATACTACCCTCCGTGTTATTCTTTTTCGTTACCGTCGAATCGATCGACGTGGAATGGGGAATAAAGCTATGGCTACAGTTGGTGTTCAGATTGGAGCGACCTAGCTCCACAACGTTGGTAATAAACAAGCCGTACGGAATCTCCAATTTTGCAACGCCCTTGACAGACATAGGGGTTGAAAGTGTGGCATAGCCAACACAAGTGAATAAACACATCAAGGAGAGTGATACACAAATTATAGCTTTAGCCCATGCTTTCATTGTCATCACTCTCCTTTCGTGTATCTTTTAATCTTCTTTCGTTTCGCTCTCCTTGGAGCTTTCTTCCGTTTTTTCTGGGGTAATCATTGAGGTGAAAATCTTCTCCGCCTTGCGTTTTACCACGCCGATGATCTTCTTGAGAGGGTGGTTCAAGTTTTCGGGATCTACCTTATAATTTCCCTTTGCCACCTCTGCCTCTCGAACGATTTCCTTATCATTATGAACGTCTCTCGTAGGAACGAGAACGATGTCGCCCTCTGCTACGTCATTTCCATCGGGATCGTAGCAATAGGTCTTGTCGGGACGTTCCTTCCAGAAAACATCGATGGCATCCACACCCTCCTCTTCGGGCTCTTCTGCCTCGGGAATTGCCGCAATCAGCTCTTCCACCTCGGGGTCGTCCTCCTCGGTGGTGGCAATTACTTCCACTGACTCGTCCGCTTCGATCTCGGGCTTTTCCAAGACTGTTTCGATTTGAGGCTCGGGCTCCACGGGTGCGGAAGCGGGCTGGTTGACCACAACCTTGACCACGGGACGAACCACGTTGGTAATATTGGGCGATACGACGGTCGAAGGAGTAGGCTCTGCCTCTGTCTTCGGCTCCTCGTAGCCCTCAACGCTTATCATGTAGGTATAAAGAAGCTTACTATCGGTGGGGATCATAAACTTGCAGCAGGTCTTATCCTCGTTTTCATGCATCAGAATGGGTGCCTGAATGGTATCTCGAATCTCAAGCATTTCGTCGAAGGTATCGACCATAACGATCTGATAGCCGCGAGTTTCAAAGAGGTTGTTGATCTTTTGAATATACGACTTATACTGCGACAGGATCTTCTTGACGCGTGCAGTATAGTTAATATCGGGGGTTCTTGTCAAATAGATGAATGCCGCAAGAAGCACAATCATCATGGCGTCTATTACACCAAGAACGATTGCCGTGGTTTTAAAGACCTCACTTCCTGTACCGCGGGTGCAGGCAATCATCTTTGCCTCCTCATCGGGAACCGAGGAGGTCATTTTTATGTTGACCGTCTTGGTAGTCAGAGGAATACGAAGCTCGGAGGTGTAGGTGTCAACAGCACTACCCGAGAAAGCCTCACAATCACTGAGAACGTCCACCTCAAGCGTTACAACAATGTTGCTTTCGGTGTTCGTCAGATCATAGGTCGCAAGGAACTTGTTGGCAAGATCGTTATACTCGTCGTAATTCAAAACCACGATTTCGTTGATTCTCAAGATACTCGAGCTGCTTTGAGACTTATTCTGGACGCTCACAAGCTCTTGCTCGGGATTAAAGATTGCAACGTTCGAGGAATTGTCTATAATTTCAAGTCTTGATTTGATCGTATAAGAATAACGGTAATTGACGTCATCGGTATCCATATCGATCTCATAGGCATAATCCGCAATAATTCGGTCGATTAGCGACGCAACATAGGATTGATCGCTGCCCAGATGATTTTTCTCAAAGAATTCGTTTTCCTTCAGAAAAACGTTGTAATCAATGCTTCCGCTTTCGCGATAGCCAATATAATATTTGCTGTTGAGCTGTGCAGCTACAATCGAAGAAATCAAAATTGACACCGTCAACACGGCAATGATCACAATCTGAACGAAAATCCATTTTTCACGGTTCTTTCGGTATAGCGCTCGTTTGTTCTTTTCCTTTTCCGACATTTCTGTAAACCTCCTTTCTTTCAATTTTTAATAATTTCTCTGAGCCACAGGGTGGGATAGCCCAAAAAGGCGATCTTTACATTGCTTAAACCAACAATATCCGAATCCACTCTGTAACCCTCATCAAGATCCTCGTTGGCGTCGCCCTTGGTATAATACCGAAGCTCGCCGCCAATGTTTTGAATCTCGACTACTCTGTGTATAATTTTATCTTGTTGTTCGTTTGTAAAAACAACTACCTGTCCAACCTTGATGTCTTGATCGTCATAGCGTTCATATACGATCATATCACCCTTGTTGATTTCTCCTGTCATACTTTCGGTGGCAATTACCAACGCTCCAAAACGGAACCGACAGGAAATAAGCATTGCGACCGATGCAATTACGACAACCGACATCACCAGAGCAACCGCAGAAAGCTTTCCGCCGTGATGAGTGGCGTTTTTCTTTTGCTTCGAAAACATTGCAGAAAGAAGAGCCATCAGCGCCAACGGAAGAAGCATCTTAACGCAAGCAAACAGTGCATCGGGAATATCGGGAACAGTTTTAAATAGATAGATATAAAGTGTAGTAATTAATCTGAAAACAATATTGGGAATTACGCCATAGCGCTTTGCAACGTACTGATAAAAAATATTCGCGCAGATCGCAGGAAACAGCGTCAGTCCAACCATATCCATAAAGAAGTTGAAATTCACAATCTCTCTGATGCTTGCAAATAGCAGAACCTCAGCCCAAATACTGGATAAAAGCACCAATGCGTTGACAAATCTGTTTTTTTGAGAAACAAGCACAAATCTTATGATTTCAATTCCAACGATGACAATGATCGTCGGCAGAATATGCTTCAGCGAGGTTTCAAGCGTTATATTATAGGGAGTTCTATAGCCTTGAAAGATCAGCTGTGACATCTGAATCAGTACCACGTAAATGATCGCAATGACGCTCAAGAGTAAAAGCACTTCTTTTTTGTTGATGGATACCGAGCTTCGTTTCTTGATGCAAAGACAGGTGATTCCCGTCAGCAAAAGGATCAAGCAAGCCGCAACGATTTTGCTACTTCCGAAATCCACAAACAGAGCGATCAGGAGGAGCACAAAGATCAAAACAGATATGGCATATAACTTCTTCTTGTCATTATTCATTTGTACTCCTCCTTTCATTTAAATCATAAATACGAATTTAACAAATGTTGCTCTGTAAAATTCCTTACTGAGCTACGCCCGTTGCGTTCAGATGAACGTGGAAGGACTCGGAGATCTCTGCTGCAGAGTCGTTGCTGTCCAGTGTTACGGTAACAGTGAAGTATGCAACCTGTCCTGCGCTAAGATTGCCGGTCAGTGCAGTAGCAGAGCCGTCAACCGTGGTCTGAAGAGTACCAACCACTACGCTGAAGTGATCCAGCGTGTTGGTAGAGCCGTCCTCAACTGTGGGAGTAGTGAGCGTTACAGGGTAGGAGTTGTTGTTAACAACATGGAATACAGCAGTTACGGATTCACCGGGATTGGTCAAACCAAATGCATTAAAGGAAATTACCTTGTCGCCGGTCGAACCAACGGAAGATGCAGCCACGATTGCGCTTTCTCTTGTAGTATCATCGGTGGGCGAATTTGCCGAAACCACGGTCGTACCGTCGGTAAATACAACGTCGATGTCTGCAGGCGTAGACTTTGCAGTACCCGTAATGCTAAGATCACGAGTGATCGATGCATAACCGATTCCAAGCACGAGTGCTGCAACAAGCAGCAGGGAGATGATTAATGTTCTTCTTTTTTTCATGATTTTTTCTCCTTTACAGAAAAATGAATGATTTTGAGCGTTCCCTAACCGCTCATTTTCTCAAAACTCGACAGTTTGAGCTTCGTATGCACCATTCTATCACTCAATGACTACACGCTGACTACAAAAGGAAAATTTTTTCAAGTCATGACCACCAGCCGTGCTGGTGGCTTGCACTAGCCCCCTTGGGGCATTTCACACGCTGAGCCTATAGGCTCGTTGAATTATCCCCCACTTGCGGTAGTCGCCCTACTGCCACAGATGTGGCAACTATCTTTAGCCTCCCTTGTGTAAAGGGAGGTGGCACGGCGTGCCGTGACGGAGGGATTGTTTTATTATGTTTTGCCACGAGTACAATCCCTCAGTCACCTTCGGTGACAGCTCCCTTTACACAAGGGACCCTTCCGCTGCGGCGGAAACTGGGCAAAGCTAAAGCTTTTTGGAACCGCCAGCCGCAGGTGGTTTTCATTAAACAAAAAATTCGGCACTCAAGCATTTTGCCCGAGTGCCGATCCGTTTATTTGATTTTTTGCATTTGATTTTCAAGATAGCCAACCGTAAATTCCGCCCATGAATATGCGCTCATATACTGACCCGTAAAAGAATTAATGGCGCGAACGTCTCCCTCGAGGAAACGGTAATAGTCGCAATCAACGATTTTAGTGTTCACAAGAATACCTTGTCTGTTTTTCAAAATCAGGTCTTTGATCTCAACGGAATGTAGCGTTTTGACAAGACTTGCGATATATACCTGTAAATTCTTCTGCTTCGTTCGGTCATACTCCTCATCCTCCCAAATCACCGCCGCAAGCTCGGGATAAGTTGCCGACGTTCCCCGCTTGTCAACCAGATACGCAAGTATTTCCTTGGCTTGCTTTCTCTCAAATTTTAATAGTGTACCGTCAATGAAAACGTCAAAATTTCCGAACGTAAGTATTTTGACTCGCTTTTGCGGACTCCACTCAATGGGATTTCGCAGATTTTCAAGCTCCGTTCTTACCGCCTCGGGCGTTACGGGCTTCATTATGTACCCACTCATGCGAAGATCAATGCCTTCCTTCATATACTCCGAAAAGCCCGTGGCAAATACGATGTTCACCTTTGGATTGAGTAGCTTTAACTCACGGGCAAGCTCAACTCCATTCTTTTCGGGCATATGTATATCGAGAAAGGCAACATCAATTTTGTTTTCGGTTGCGGTCTGCATCGCGCTTCTCACGTCACGGCACAGATACACGGTGGAGCTGCCCGCAGCCTCTTCAAGCGCATGCTTCATCAGCTCAAGCGCGTAATATTCATCGTCTACCGCTAATATGTTCATTGTTGCTGTCCTTTCTTTTTAGGTATTACTATCGTTACGCGGGTGCCAATTCCCACCGTGCTTTTGACGGTCAACTCGCCGCGGCAGGTTGCCGCAAGCCTGCTTCTGACATTTTGAAGTCCCACGTGCATCTCGGTGTTTTCCAAATCAAAGCCTACGCCGTCATCGATAATTTCAACGACGTAATTGTTATCTTCTTCAAACGTAGAGATCTTGATCGTTCCACCGCTCGCTTTCTTCGTAATTCCGTGCTTTACCGCGTTTTCCACCAAAGGCTGGACTGTCAGAGGCGGAACACTGAAATTCTTACATTGAATCGAATAGATCACGTTCAGACGCTCTCTGAATCTCGCTTGTTCAATTTTCAGATAACACGCTACGTGATCAATCTCCTGCTCAAAGGGAATCAATTCCTCACTTGTCAAGGTATCGATATTTCTGCGGAGATATTGAGCGAAATCAATGGTAAGATATTTTGCCTGCTTGGGAGAGGTGTCACACATGGAGGCTATCGTCGAAAGTGTGTTGTATACGAAATGAGGATTGATCTGAGAGAGCATCAATGCACTTTTCTGCGCTTCAAGCTGCTTTCTTCTTGTAAGATAAATGCTCGTATAGATAACCAAAATGCTGACGGTAAATCCTGCATAGGTCAAGGAAATACCGTGAAACGTGTAGTCAATGATTACACCCGCTACGGGAAACAACGTGTAAATAAAGAACGCAGCTCTGTTGATCTTGGCGGATTTTTTTGCAAAGAAGGTTAAAAGTATAATAGCAAAAAATGAGAGGATCGGGAAAAGAAGATATACCAAGCTTATTCCTACGTTAGCGCTACGTTGCCAATGTCCATGCCCGTTAACTGTGTATGCGTATCCCCAAAAAGCATTTCCAATGCAGAGAATAAGCGAAAGAATACACAGAACACGAAAGATCGTCAAAACGCATCTTGCTGCACGGCTGTTGGCATAAAGACTTGCGATCAGGTATGCCATAAAGCTGATGATGATAATCTGACCGGCACAGGAAGCCACTGTGTTGGCCACGAGTGTCATAGCAGACAAGGAAGGACGTCCTTCTCCAAACCATCCGACCATATCGGCAATCAATGCAACGATAACCGATATTTGCAAGAGCAAGAAATGTATTGAGCCCTCCTTTTTGTTGGAATATTCGTTGAAGCACGCAGCAAAAACAATCAGCGTTACAAGAAGTGCAAAGGCATCAAGCGCAATATTGACGTATGGTAAATGAATACTCGGCATTTTTTCAGTCCTTTCCTTTTATTATAGGAACGCAATAGCCACCCGCAAAGACGGTTCTCGCCTTACAGATGGCTTTATTCAATATTTGTAATTTTGTGCGCGCAACAAGAGGACAGTATTATCCCTGTCTGCCTGTATGTCTGAAATTATCGCAAACCTTGACATGATGTCAGCCCCTTTTTGCTAATTATTATATTCATTTTATCACAAAATTGTGAATTTTTCAAGTAAATTCGAAAAAAAGGGCATACAAATCCGTTTTTATACTTTTAATCTAAACACGAACAAAACGGTTGAAATTTTCAGAAAAATATGCTATAATAAATTTTGATATACAATTTCTTTCGTATAGGGGAAATGCTTATGAACAAAAGAGGAAAATTCTCTTTGTCAACGACGCAGATAATATTGCTCAGCTTTTTGATAGCCATAGGGGCAGGAAGCCTGCTTCTGGCGCTTCCCGTAAGCTCTGTTGACGGCCGCGCCGTGCCGTACGTGGACGCGCTGTTTACCGCTACGACGGCAACCTGCGTTACAGGACTTGTGACTGTTCCTACGGCTACTACCTGGAGCGTGTTCGGTCATGTCGTTATTCTTATTTTAATTCAGATCGGCGGACTTGGTATTATTACTATCATGTCGGGCTTTATGCTTATGCTTAACCGAAAAATGGGTATAGGAGAAAAGCTGCTGCTTCAGGACGCTTTTAATCTCAATACCATGTCGGGACTTGCAAAATTTATACGCAACGTTCTGCTTGGTACGCTCATTATTGAGGGAACAGGGGCGCTGCTCTACATGACGGTATTTGTTCCAAGATTTGGCGCGCGCGGAATATGGATATCCGTTTTTAATGCCGTGTCGGCATTTTGTAACGCGGGTATCGACGTAATAGGCGAGAGCAGTCTTTGCGATTACGCGACCAATCCAATTATAAATATTGTTACCTCGGCTTTGATAATTGTCGGCGGTATCGGTTATATCGTATGGTGGGACGTGCTCCGCGTTATGAGAAGCCGTACTTCAAAAAACAGACGGATATTCAGGCATCTGACTCTGCACTCAAAAATCGCAATAGCTACTACGCTTGCGCTTATTTTCGGCGGTGGACTTTTCTTGTTCATTATCGAGTATAACAATCCCGAAACGATCGGAGGCTTGTCGCTTTTTGATAAAATACAGGTTTCGCTTTTCCAGTCGGTCACGACGAGAACGGCGGGCTTTGCTTCCGTACCGCAGGAAGGCTTGACGGGTACCGGAGCGATACTGTCAATGATACTTATGTTTATCGGTGGCTCACCCGTAGGTACGGCAGGCGGTGTGAAAACGGTAACTGTGGCGGTTTTGCTGTGCTCTGCGCTCTCAACTGTCAGAAACAAGCAGACGGCTACGCTTTTTAACAGAGCAATATCGGCGGATTCAATACGCAAGGCGGTTGCGGTCGTTAGTACGTTCATTTGTATACTTTTGTCGTCGGCAATACTATTGTCGATGACGACTGATGCGTCAACGCTTGACGTATTTTACGAGGCGGTGAGCGCTACGGCAACCGTCGGGCTGTCGAGAAATCTTACGTCGGAGCTTAACACGCTTGGAAAGATAATTATAATTTTTACAATGTATTTCGGCAGAGTAGGGCCGATTTCTCTTGCCGTAGCACTTGGCAGCAGAGGAAAAGATCAAAACGCGATTTCCGATCCTGTTGAGGAAATCAGTATAGGATAAAGGAGAGAGAATATGCAGAAAAAGAAAACTTACGCAGTATTCGGGCTTGGCAGATACGGAATGGCGGTTTCGAGGGAGCTTGTTGAAAACGGAAAGGAGGTCATTGCGGTAGATACGGACCAGAGCGCGGTGAACCGCGCCTCGGCATATCTGCCGATATGTAAGTGCGCGGACGTTACGGACACGGAGGTTCTGGACCGCCTCGGTATTGCCGAAATAGACACCGTTATTATTTGCATGGCGGGAAATCTTGAGGCGAGCGTTATGGCTGTCACTCTTTGTAAGGAGCTCGGTGTTAAAACGGTTATTGCAAAGTGCGGAAGCGAAATGCATCAGAAAATACTTATTCGAGTGGGCGCGGACAAGGTAGTATTCCCCGAGAAGGAGTCGGGTGTGCGGCTTGCGAAAAATATTCTGAGCTCCGGATTTATGGATATGCTGTCCTTGTCAAAGGACGTCTCTATCGTCGAAATAGACGTAAAGAGCGAATGGATCGGTAAAAATCTTATTGATTTGAATTTGAGAAAGAAATACGGATTTAACATCGTTGCGATAAAGACGGGAGATAAGGTCGACGTTGCAATAGACCCCACGGCACCTCTTACCGACAAGATGACTCTCATCGTTATTGCCGATACGGCTCGCCTTATGAGAATGAAATAAAAATCAAAACAAAAGCACGGTAAACACAGCATGAAGCGGTTTGCCGCGCTTTTTTATTCAAAATCAAAGTTGCTACTTGACAAAATCGGGAATATGAAGTATAATATTTGAGAATTATTCTCAAATTGGAGGCGCGGTATGGCAGAGTACGTTACCGAGCAAAAGAAAATACTTAAAAAGATACTTGAGGAAAGCTGCGACTCGGCATATACGGTAGAGGAGCTTATGGAAAAGCTTCGCGACCGATGCGGTGACTCAGCTCCCGGCAAGAGCACGGTTTATAGGCTGATTACGCACCTTGTCGAGGACGGAACGGTCAAAAAATTCTCAGAGGACGGGAGCAGAGGGTGGTCGTACCAGATAGTTATGGGCGAGCATTGTGACTGTCATTTGCATCTTAAGTGCATGGACTGCGGAAGGCTGATACACCTTGACGAGTCGGTTTCGGACGAGCTTCTTGACAGGGTTCGCACCATAAGCGATTTTTCGGTAAACGAGGAAGCTACCGTGCTTTTCGGCAGATGCGGAGAGTGTAAGGAGACGGTAAAATAATGAGAATGGCAAAAAGAATTATTGCGGCACTTGCGTGTCTTGCCGTTCTTGCTTGTGGTCTCTTTTCCTTTGGTTGCGGTCAAAAAACTGACGGGGTTGAAATTCTTTGTACCGTTTTTCC
>JAZRFU010000172.1:0-6061 GCA_045643865.1 Eubacteriales bacterium | reverse complement strand
CTCAACGCTGCAACCGCTTCCGCGTGCTATGCGCTGACGGCGGGACGCGTTAAGCATTTCGGGATGCTCGCGCTCTCTACGCGTCATGGATTTGATGATCGCTTCCTGATGAGCGAGCATTTTTTCGTCAACCTTTGCGTCTTTAAGCGCACCCGGCTTCATACCGGGGAGCATGCCTGCGAGCTGCTCAAGACCGCCCATGCCGCGAAGCTGCTGCATCTGGTCGAGATAATCATCAAGCGTGAATATCTGCTGACGGATCTTTTCCTCAAGCTCCGCTGCCTTTTTCTCATCGAATTGCGCCTGCGCCTTGTCAATAAGCGTAAGCACGTCGCCCATTCCGAGAATACGGCGAGCCATACGGTCGGGATGGAAGGGCTCTATCTGGTCGAGCTTTTCGCCGACACCGATGAACTTTATGGGCTTACCCGTAATGTATCTTACGGACAGTGCCGCACCGCCACGCGTGTCACCGTCAAGCTTTGTCAGTATCACGCCCGTGATGTCCAGCATATCGTTAAAGGTCTCTGCCACGTTGACGGATTCCTGACCGATCATAGCGTCGATAGTCAAGAGTATCTCCGTGGGATTTGTCGCCGCCTTGATGTCCTGAAGCTCTCGCATCAGCACTTCGTCTATCTGCAAGCGTCCCGCGGTATCGATGAACACCGTATCGTAACCCTTTTGATTTGCAAATTTTATACCTTCGACGGCGATCTTGACGGGATCCGTCTTATCACCCATCTCAAATACGGGAATACCGAGCTTTTCACCGACTACCTGAAGCTGCTTTATAGCGGCAGGACGGTAAATGTCACAGGCGACGAGCAAGGGACTCTTGCCCTGCTTTTTGAGCATGCCCGCAAGCTTGCCCGCGTGTGTGGTCTTACCCGCACCCTGAAGACCGACCATCATAATGACCGTAGGGGGCTTTGAGGATACCGTGAGCTTGGCATTAGTCGAGCCCATGAGCGTTGTAAGCTCCTCGCACACAATTTTGATGACCTGTTGACCGGGATTGAGGGATTCAAGCACCTCAACTCCGACAGCTCGCTCGGAAACTGTTTTTATAAAGTCGCGAACGACCTTAAAGTTAACGTCCGCCTCCAGCAAAGCAAGCTTGATCTCTCTTGTGCCCGCCTTGATGTCCGCTTCGGTAAGCTTTCCCTTATTTCTGAATTTTTTGAAGGCATTTTCCAGCTTTTCGCTGAGATTCTGAAACATAATTCAATACCTCCTTGAAATTTACTCTACGCTTTGCAGAAGGGAACGGATCTCGGCTATAAGACCCTCGCCAACCTCGCCGCGCTCGCAAAGCTCAAGAGCCCTTGCGGCGTGATGCTGAGCATCGGCGAATTTTTTAGCCAGACCGAGCTTATCCTCATAAAAGAGAAGCTCCTCCTCCGCCTTTTTGATAAGATCGCGCGCGCCTTGACGTGAAATATCAAGCTCCTCGGCGACCTCGGCAAGCGACATATCGTTATTGTAGTAGAAATCCAGCGCGTCGCGTCGGCGTTCGGTCAACACGTCGCCGTAGAAATCGAGAAGATAGCCGATATTGAGATTTTTTTCAAACATATCGAATTCTCCTTAAATAACGTCGCAAATGCGGTGTAAAGTAAAACACTTTACAGATTATAACAAACTTTTTTCAATTTGTCAATAGCTTTTTTCAAAAAAATAAAAAAATTTTAGTTTTTCTCCTACCGCATCGCAGTTTCTTTCTTTTGTCCGTTTTTTTGCCGTCCGCGTTGACTTTAGCGTGTGAAAATGGTATAATATAGGTGAAGTGATACACATCATAATTCACCCGACGGAGATATTCAATGAAGATTTATATCAGCAAAAAGGCAAATATAAAATTTAATATCCCCGTTTACGAGGGACGCGTGAGAAATTTTCTCTTTACCGCTATCATTGCGCTTTCGGCACTTGCGCTTGTGCTTGGAGGCGTGTGCCTGTATCTTGAATCGCAATTCACGCGTTGTTCCATCGAGGCGGGCGAGCAGATCACCCCATCTGATATAACAGGAGATTCCGACGCGCGTTTTGGCGACGGTTTCTCTTATGAATGGCTCAACAAGGCGGGCATTTACCGCTTTACAGTACATTCGCGCGGCAAGGAGATAGACGTAAGATTGCGAGTAAGGGATACGAAAGCTCCCGACGTTACGGTCAAGAAAAACGTGTACTTTGCCATAGGCGGTCCTATGCCTGAGCCCGAGGATTTTATAGAATCCGTTTATGAGGCAGACGATTTTACAGGTGAATTCTTAACCGAAATGCCAAAGCTAACCAGCGTAGGCGAATACAAAATGCAGATCAGATTTACTGATGCGTCGGGAAATTCCACTCCCGTGTTCAACGTAAAGATGACGCCAATATATGATAATAAACCGCCCGAGATGGATATTCCCGACACCATAGTTGCATACGTTGGTGAGGCGATTGCCTACCGCAAATATATCGAGCTGACCGACAACTGCATCGGCGAGCTTACCTTTGAGGTGGACGAGAGCGGTCTTGACCTATCGTCTGAGGGTGAGTACAGAGTGTATATCACGGCTTCCGATGCGGTAGGGAACAAAACTAAAAAGCAAGCAGTGACGGTCAAGGTCATTCCGACCTCCGTCGAGCGCGAGGAGCTTTTTGAAAAAATGGAAAAGCTTGTCCGTAAAATCATTCGCAATGATATGAGCCGAGAGCAGCAGTGTCGCGCGATATATGATTACGTTACGAAAAATATCGCCTACACCGGTGAGTCGCGCAAGGGTGACTATATAAGCGAGGCGTACCGCGCGCTGTTTGTCAGCGCAGAGGGCGATTGCTATACGTATTTTGCGGTATCAAAGGCGTTCTTTGAATACCTCGGCATTGAGAATATGGACGTGCGGCGCGCCGAGGGATACACCGCTGACACGCATTATTGGAATTTAGTCAATATAGGCGACGAGAGCGGAGCGCGTTGGTATCATTTCGACGCCACGCGACTTATAGAGGACGAAAACTCGCACAGCGGATGTCTGCTCACCGACGTGCAGATCGAGGCGTACAGTCGCGCCCGTGCCAATTTTTACCGATACGATAAATTGAATTATCCTGCCGTGGAGGAGGAAATAATTACACCGACTCCAAATCTTGAAAAATATTACCCGGAAGGATAGATAGATGCCGTATCAAACCAATATACTTGAATATCTTGAAAAAACTGCCCTCGAATTTGCCGACAAAACGGCATTTTCGTGCGGATCGGACAAGCAGAGCTTTGGTGAGCTTATGCACGCGTCGCGATCCGTGGGCAGTTTTCTTCTTTTTTGCGGATTTTGGCGAAAAAGTGTGCTTGTGATGATGGAAAAGCACCCCGATACTGTGGCGGCAATGCTCGGAGCGGTGTACGCGGGCTGCTTTTATACTGTACTTGACAGCTCTATTCCGCAAAAGAGGGTTCGCAGTATAGCGGACAAGCTGCGTCCGTCGGCGGTGATATACGATAAGGTAAACGCCGATATGGCGCACGCTCTGCCCGACGGAATAACTAAGTATCCCTATGAGGTCGCCTGCTCGTCATATATTGATCTGGCGCTTCTCTCGCGCGCCAGAGCGGCATCGCTTGATACGGATACGGTTTACGTTTGCTTTACGTCGGGAAGCACGGGCGAGCCAAAGGGAGTTGCGGTAGATCATCGCTCGATCATTGACTACACCGAGGCGCTCACCGAGGCAATCGGATTTGACGGAGATTGCATTTTCGGCGGTCAGGCATCGTTGTGTCTTGACGCGCCGCTCAAGGAGATAATGACCACGCTCAAGCTGGGCGCATCGACCTGCTTTATCCCTCGTCGACTTTTTACCTTTCCCGTGCAACTGTGTAGGTATCTTGAAGAAAACGGTGTCAATACGCTGTGCTGGGCGGTGTCCGCGCTTGTGATAATATCATCGCTTGGTCTGCTCGAAGCCCATGCGCCGAGAGGGATACGGACTGTGTGCTTTGGTGGCGAGGTTTTCAAACGCAGGGAATACGATAAGTGGCGGCGCGCATACCCCGATGCCAAGCTTGTGAATCTGTACGGACCTACCGAGGCGACGGGAATGTCTTGCTATTGGATATGCGACCGCCCCCTCGCTGACGGTGAGAGCATACCGATAGGCAGACCGTTTCGCAACACGGAAATATTGCTGATAAATGAGCGCGGCGAGCGCGCGGTTGGCGGTGAGTCGGGCGAAATATATATACGCGGCTCGTGTGTTGCGCTCGGATATTTTGGTGAGGAGGAGAGAACGCGTGAGTCATTCGTTCAAAATCCGCTCAACCCAAGCTACCCTGAAACCGTTTACAGAACGGGGGATATTGCGCGCACAAACGGGCGAGGTGAGCTTGTTTTTATGGGGCGGCGAGATATGCAGATAAAGCATCTGGGATATAGGATAGAGCTTGGGGAGATAGAGGCGGCGGCGGAATGCCTTGATGGTATCGCGCGTGCCTGCGCGGACTATGATAGCGCGGCAAGAAGAATAGCGCTATTTTACGTGGGAAACGTAGAGAGATGCGCGCTGGTTTCGCATCTGAAGCAAAGATTACCCGCGTATATGATGCCCTCTCGCATAGATATGCTTTCAAGTATTCCCGTAACGCCAACGGGAAAGACCGACCGAGCCGCGCTTCACAAACAAAATATCGGGAGATAGATAGTATGGAAAAGCTTATAGAAATACTTGAGCAGATGTATCCCGATGCGCGTATCACTCCTGAAACGCGCCTTGTTAATGATGGGATACTGACCTCGCTTGATATAGTTGAGCTTGTGTCAGACATAGACGATGCCTTCGGCGTGCGGATACCCGCGCATAAAATCACGCCTGAAAATTTCAATACTCCATCGGATATATATGCGCTGATAGAGGCCTTGCAGAGCAAAAATGAGCTTTAATTCGATTGAATTTATAGCATTTTTTATCATTGCTTTGGTGTTTTATTACGCTTTGCCGAGGAGCGTCCAACCCCATCTTTTACTCGCAGCATCTCTTTTGTTTTGCTTTACGGCGGGGGCGGTTACGCTGATATGTGTAGTGATTACCGCCGCCCTGACATATATATCGGCAAGGCGAGTGGAGCAAGCCGCGAGTCAAGGCCGTAAAACGCTCCGAGCCGTGATTTTCTGGTCGTATCTTGGAGCAGAGATAAGTATTCTCGCCTTACAGAGATTGATTGTGCCGAATATGTTGCCGCTTGGACTTTCCTTTTACACTCTCGGAGCAACCTCGTACGTTATCGACGTGTATAGGGAAAAGACCAAGGCGGAGCGTAGATTTGACCGCCTTGCGCTTTTCGTCGCGTTCTTTCCCGCATTGCCGCAAGGCCCTATATCACGTTACGACCGCCTTGCCACCTCACTTTTTACACCGCATGAGCCAAAATGGAGCAATATATCGCGCGGTATTCTGCGTATATCGTGGGGGTTATTCAAAAAGCTGGTAATAGCCGATACGCTTGCGCCGCTGACGGCAAATCTCGTGGGAAAGAGCGGCGCGTACGTAATATTGTTGGTGATAGCGTATGCCGCGCAGATATACGCGGATTTTTCGGGCGGCATCGACGTGTGCATCGGCGCGTCGAGAGCGTTTGGAATAGAGCTTGCGGAAAATTTCAATCGACCGTTTTCCGCAATAACGTTAAAGGAATATTGGAAGCGCTGGCATATAACGCTGGGCGCTTATTTTGAAGAATACGTGTTTTATCCACTGTCGGTCTGCCGCCCCGTGCAAAAGCTTATGAAATACGTCAAAAAAAGATTTAGCAGAGGAGCGGGTAAGCGCGTGGCGGTGTATTTTGCCACGCTTGCCACGTGGCTTTTGACGGGACTTTGGCACGGCTTTGCGGCAAGCTTTGCTTTGTGGGGAGCTTTGAACGGCGTGGCTCTTATAATATCGCACGAGTCGGAGCCGATATATGAAAGGATACACGCGCGATTTCCGCGCCTTTGCCGCTCGCGCGTCTACTCACGTTTTTGCGCCTTTCGTACCTTTATTATAATAGGGATATTCCGTCTGCTCGACCTTTATA
>JAZRFU010000171.1:0-3069 GCA_045643865.1 Eubacteriales bacterium | reverse complement strand
AAATTATATGCGTTGTTTTGGCGCTTGTTTGCGTGTGCGTGACCGTGTGCGCGTGTGACGGATACAAGGCACCCATGGGCAAGGCGGCATACGATGCTGACAACAGCTCCACGCGAAAGGGAACTGAAATAAAGATGAGCGCGGTCAAAGAGGAGATCGACTCTATGAAGGTCGAGGACTTCGCGCCGTCGAGCCAGCAGAGCGACTACGTGCTTATAAAGATCAAGAACTACGGCGAGATCGTTGTGCTTCTTCGTCACGACGTGGCGCCTATTACAGTTGAAAATTTCAAGCGCCTCGTTGCAGAGGGCTTTTATAACGACACCGTGTTCCATAGAGTTATAGAGAACTTTATGATACAGGGCGGCGGCTGCATAGTTGCACCCGAGGGATCAAAGGATTACTTTGCCTATAAGGACGCGGACAGCATCAAGGGAGAGTTTACCTCTAACGGTGTGCTCAATAATCTTACTCACGTAAGAGGAGTTATATCCATGGCAAGAGTGGGAGCGGCATCCAACGCTACCAACGCAGAGAAGGAAGCGGCTTACAACTCCGCGTCGTCGCAGTTCTTTATCGTGCACCAGACCAATGAAAGCTCGCGCTCGCTCAACGGTGACTACGCAACCTTCGGCTACGTGCTTGCGGGAATGGACGTTGTAGATGCGATCGCGACCTGCCTTGTGCTTGATCCCAATTCACAGGCCCCCGTGCCCGTAAATGACGTTATCGTTGAATCAATGACGTTCGTAGAGCCGAAATAAGAGAGATATGAACGTACTTAATATATGCCACGATGACCTGATCAAAGTGTTCCATAAGCTTCCCGATAGAAATAATAAGGGTAGAATGGGTAGAGTGCTCTGTGTGTGCGGATCGTATAATCCATGTGGGATGAGCATGTGCGGAGCGGCATATTTTGCGGCATCGGCGGCATACAGATGCGGCGCAGGAGTGGTTGAGATATTTACCGAGCGCAACAATTATTCCGCACTTTGTTCAATAGTGCCCGAGGCGGTATTTTCCCTTTACGGATATGACGAAAATGCCGATGACGTACTCCAAAGATTAAGGGCGGCGATCTCATATGCGGACGCCGTAGTGCTGGGGTGTGGAATAGGACGCTCGGAGCTTTCTGAGAGAATGGTTGAGTGCGTGCTGGAAAATTCAGTTGTTCCCACTGTCATAGACGCCGACGCGCTCAATATAATATCGGCAAATGCTGATTTCAATCGACTTTTAGCCAACAAAAACGTAATAATAACTCCTCATCCCGTAGAGGCATCGCGTCTGTCGGGCAAGAGCGCAGAGGATATACTTGCGGACACGGTCATATCAGCGATTGAGATAGCGAATAGCTTAAGCGTGGTCTGCTTGCTCAAAGATCATAACACGGTAATAACCGACGGAAAGACCACATACGTCAATCACAGCGGTAACGCAGGAATGGCAAGCGCGGGCATGGGCGACGTGCTATCGGGTATTATCGGAGCGCTGGTGGCAAAATATTGCGCGGATGTCCGTCACGGAGAGAGTGTCGAATGGCACGGCGGCACAGATAGCGATATGACCTATCTTGCGGCGGTCGGAGCATATCTGCACGGCATTTCGGGTGACGCGGCGGCGGACAGAGTAGGGCAGTATTCCCTTACCGCATCTGACGTGTTGGACTCTATACAGAGCGTTTTGAAAAAAATTTGAAAAATTTTGAAAAAGCTATTGCAATTTGATTGAATTTGTGGTATTATATACGAGTATGCGGCGGCAGGGCCTGATGTACCCTCTCAGACGGAGGGCGAGCCGTGCATTAAATGTGAAATTTATATGGAGGAACAAGAAATGCCGAACATTAAATCCGCAAAGAAGCGCGTTAAGGTTATCGAGAAGAAGACTCTTCAGAATAAGATGTTCAAGTCCAGCATGAAGACTGAGATCAAGAAGTATAACGCAGCTGTTGCATCCGGCGATCTCGAGGGCGCACAGGCAGCTTACAAGGCAGCTACCAAGAAGATCGACGTTGCTGCATCCAAGGGCATTATCCATAAGAACGCCGCTGCTCACAAGAAGAGCCAGTTTACAAAGGCGCTCAACGGTATGCAGAAGTAATTAATCAACAAACACAGACGTCGTGCTTAACCCACACGGCGACTAAATAAACGGCGGTACGCTAATGGCGTACCGCCGTTTATTTTTGATCAATGTGTTGGTACATAAAAAGCAGGCGGACAGTATCCGCCTGCTTTTTGTTATCAGTTATTCTTGTTTGAATTCATTTTAAGGTACGCATTTATAAAGCCGTCGATATTTCCGTCCATTACGGATTGAATATTTCCGTCCTCGTAGCCCGTTCTGGTGTCCTTTGCCAGAGTGTAGGGCATAAATACGTAAGAGCGGATCTGCGCGCCCCACTCAATGTTGGTCTTGTTGCCCTGAATTTCCTCAATGGTGTCAAGACGCTCGCGGATCTTTATCTCCATGAGCTTTGCCTTGAGCATTTTGAGAGCAGTTTCCTTGTTCTGAAGCTGGCTTCTCTCGGTCTGGCAACCTACAACGATACCTGTGGGCTTATGCACGATACGGATAGCCGAGTCGGTCTTGTTGATGTGCTGACCGCCCGCGCCTGACGAACGGTGCGCCGTGATCTCAAGATCCTCGTCGCGAAGCACTACCGTATCAACGTTCTGGAATTCGGGCATTACCTCGATAGACGAGAAAGAGGTGTGACGTCTGCCCGCGCTGTCAAAGGGGGAAACGCGCACCAAACGGTGAACGCCGTTCTCGCTTTTGAGCATACCGTATGCGTTGTTACCCTCAACGGTGATGGTCGCGGATTTAAGACCTGCCTCGTCGCCGTCAAGCCAGTCGATAAGCTTTACCTTAAAGCCGGACTTTTCTGCCCAACGTGTGATCATACGGTAGAGCATCTGCGCCCAGTCCTGCGCCTCGGTGCCGCCTGCGCCGGGGTGGAAGGAAACTATGGCGTTATTGTGGTCGTATTCCTCGCAAAGCAGAACTGCGATGCGCTCCTTTTCCGCGGTTGCCTCTATCTCGGCAAGCTCGCTGACGACC
>JAZRFU010000170.1:0-1958 GCA_045643865.1 Eubacteriales bacterium | reverse complement strand
AAAAACAAGAGCGAAAAATATTCAAGCTCCGCTCAAATAAAAAGATCGGAGAGATTTCACGTCGATCTGAGCGCTCCTATGATCTTTTGCGCCGCAGAGGCGGCAGTATTGCTGGCACTTTGTACCGTTCTTCGATTCTTTTTCAAGACCGCGGAAAATGCCGCGCTCATTGAAACCGTATGCATGATAACGTTCCCCTTATACGTTATGACGGCGGGAACGCTCTGCCTCTTCTACGCCATCAAGGCGGCAAGAACGAAAAGGGCGAAATTTGACGCAAAGCAGCTTGAGACAGAAATATACGATATGTTCCGCTACATTATCGACCTGCCCTACGCCGTTATGGACGCATCGGGAAAGGTCAAGATAATCAACGGCGCGCTTCAGGATATACTCGGCTTCAAAAATGCTATCAGCGGCATCGGCATTGACGAGTTCTGTACCGTGCCCATAAAGAAAATAATATCATTCGCCAAAAATCGAGACGTTTACATATCCGACACCATAGTCGATATGCCTGCGGAGATGGATCTGCACGATTCCGTTATCACCCGTCTTGCCGACGAAAAGAGATACGAGGTCTCATCCTACATCTTCAAGATAGGCGGCGAAAACTATTACTTCGTCGTGTTCCGCGACGTTGAGGAATTTCTCTCACTAACAGAGCTTCACGAAGCGGAAAGCCCCGTTGTGGCGTATATGTCGCTTGATAACCTCGAGGAGCTTACGCAATACGTGCGCGCTGACTACCGCGCCGCTTCCGCAGAGGCGGAAAACATTCTCAAGACGTGGGTAACAGATATGAACGGATTTATCCGCGAATACTCACGTGACAAATATGTGGCTATATTTTCAAAGCAGCAGCTTGACATTCAGATGAGCGGTGACTTTGAGGTCCAGAAAAAAATAATGGCTATGGAGCTTGGAGATAACAGCTTCCCCGTAACCGTATCAATGGGTATATGTTCAGTCGGCGCATCGCTCGCCGAGAAGGACAGAGCCGCATTCGCCGCGCTGGGCATTGCTATTCAGCGAGGCGGAAATCAGGTTGCGGTCAGACGCGAGGACAATACGGGATACGTATTCTTCGGCGGCACCCATAAAACCATGGAAAACAACACCACCATCGTTTCGCGCGTCAGCGGCGAGATACTTGAGGAAAAGATCCGCGGAGCATCGGGTGTTATCATTATGGGACATGCCAATCCCGACTTTGACTCGGTTGGCTCCTGCGTCGGTATGGCAAGATTTGCTCTCTCCGTTATCGAGGATCAGTATCCCGATACCCCTGCCGCATCACGTCCGCAGGTCAATATCGTCGTGGATAAGGACGCCGAGAGCTTTGCTATATGTCGCGAGCAATTGGCGCCTATGAAGATATACGACAATATATTCATTAAGCGCGAGGTTGCAAAGGACCTCGTTACGTCGGGAACCGTGCTTATAATTTGTGACGTAAACAACCCCGTCATATATCAGGCGCCCGAGCTTGTCGGCGCGGTAAGCAATATCGCCGTTATAGACCATCACCGCCTTGCTGCGGCGCTTCCCTACGAGCCGTTCCTTCAATACGTTGAAACCACCAAGTCCTCTGCAAGTGAGATCGTTTCCGAAATACTGTTTTACAGTAAATTCGGAGAGCGCCTTCACAAGGAGGAGGCAGAGGTTCTGCTTTCGGGAATCATGCTTGATACTCAGAATTTCACGAGAAACGCGGGCGCGCACACATTCCAGACCACTCATTATCTCTATTCGCGCGGAGCGCACACAGGTGTTGTACGCGAGTTCTTCAATGAAAGTCTTGACGAGATGCTGCTCAAAGGCAAATTCGAGTCTGCGGCGCGCATATACCGCGGCGATATAGCCATCACCTGGATGCTGCTTGACCGTCCCGCAACACCTGAGGACAGAATAATCGCATCCAAGGTGGCGGACAACCTGCTCAGCATCAAGGGAGT
>JAZRFU010000169.1:0-2206 GCA_045643865.1 Eubacteriales bacterium | reverse complement strand
AGCTCAAAGCAGCGCATAACCACAGCCCGACCGAACTCGGTAAGACCGCCACAGCTGTCGTGAGATGCGCCGATACAGGTATCGCCACCCCAGAGCAGAGTCAGATACTTGACACCGCGACGGTATAGCTCGTCAAGTCGCTCTATCTTACCTGCAAGAATCCTTGCGTCCTCGACGGCTAAAAATGCCGCGCGCTTACCGCACTCAAATGCGCTCTCCATCTCGGAGAAGGTGCGCACAAGTGCGATTTTGTCACTGCACGAGTCGACCTCGGAGCGCAGATTGTCGCTTATTTGGAGAAAATCCTCAAAGCACTCGTCGTCAGAGCGACGTTTATTCGCCCATATTGCAAAGAATTGAGCGTAATTTTCGTAGCACTGCGCCGCGTCGAGATTTACGTGACAGGAGTTTTTGAAAAGCCCCTCTCGTCTGTGAAACAGCTCGAATGCGGTGTCGCAGTGAGTGTCTATAAGAGATAATTTGCTGTGCATAGTATGTAGCTCCGATCAGCATATATTGCCTGACGCATCGTATGCATTTTCAATGTGATTTATCCTTATTACCTTGGGCTTGAACATACCGAGCGGCGATCGCGAAAGATACACCTCGATAACGTCAAGTCGCGGCTGCTTTTCCGTGCCGAAGCGAGCAAGATATGCATTTGCCGCGCGCAAAGTATCGTGTCGCTTTTTGTAATTGACCGCTCGCCCCGCAGAGCCGTAATTGCCGCAGTCCGCGCCGTCCGTTGAACGCGTCTTGACCTCGACAAAGATGATAAGCTCTCGGTTTTCGGCAATTATGTCTATCTCGTCGTGCGATATATGAAGATTGCGCTCGATTATGCGAAAGCCCTTTTGCTTCAAGTGCTTGCAGGCAACGTCCTCGCCGAAGTTTCCGATTTCCTTTTTAAGTGTAAGTGCCATTTGTGCTACCTTACCTTAATCCTCGTCGAGAAAACGGATAAATTTCTTTCTGTGTATAGGGGAAGGACCGTATTTGCGCAGAGCGTCCATATGGTCCTTTGTACCGTAGCCCTTGTGCTTGGCAATACCGTACTGCGGATATTCGCGGTCAAGCTCCTCGCAGATGCGATCACGCGCGACCTTGGCGAGAATTGACGCCGCAGATATGCTCATGCTCTTGGCATCGCCCTTGACGACGGCGATGGCAGGGATCTGAAATCCCTCGTCGTCGTTTCCGTCAATGAGCGCAAAATCGGGCTTTACGGGCAGACCGTCAATAGCGCGTCGCATAGCCAAAAGATTTGCTTGACGTATGTTCAGCTCGTCTATTTCCTCAACGCTTGCCGATGCAATGCAGTATGCCACCGCGTTTTCGCGTATGACGTCGAAAAGCGCATCACGCTTTTTTGAAGTGAGCTTTTTGGAGTCGTTAAGACCGTCTATGATAAGACCGTCGGGCAAAATACAAGCCGCCGCGAACACAGGACCGCAAAGCGGGCCGCGACCTGCCTCGTCTATTCCGCACACAAGGGAATAACCGCGTGCTTGTATCTCATGCTCTATTGAATAATCAGGCATAGTGTTCTCCTGCTTGTGATAAAATTCTTTTGTTGGGTAAGTGTTTGAAAATCAAATACGGTCGAGCGTTACGCGACCGAGCTTTGCGGCGCGGAACTCGTCGATAAGCATATCGGCGGTTCTCTCGGTGTTGATCTCGCCGCCCGAAATAAGAAATCCACGCTTTTTGCCGATAAGCTCAAGCAGCTCGTAGGGAGTAAGGTCGGCAAATGAGTCAAGCTCTCCAAGCTTGTATCTTGATGCAAGCATTTCGGGATAAAGTGCTCGCATTCTGTCGCAATAGACCATTGCGAGTGACTCAATGTCAAGCGTGTCGTCCTTTATCGCGCCTGTAATTGCGAGATTTTCGCCAACTGCCTTTTCCTCAAATTTAGGCCAGAGAATACCGGGCATATCGAGCAGGTCGACACCTATTCCTGTGGATACCCACTGCTTGTCGCGAGTGACACCCGGACGGTTTTCAACCTTTGCCTTTTTGGAGCCCGAAAGGTTGTTGATGAGAGTAGATTTGCCCACGTTGGGGATTCCCAGCACCATAGCGAAAAGACGGCGACCGCTCATTCCGCGGTTCTCGTATTTTTCAAGCTAATGTGCAAGCAGCTCCTTGATAGCAGGGAGTATTTTGACAAGGCCGTTGCCCGAAAGGCAGTACACAAGGATGCACG
>JAZRFU010000168.1:0-2310 GCA_045643865.1 Eubacteriales bacterium | reverse complement strand
CAAGTACAAGTATCTTGAAAAGTATTCGGGTAAGAGCGTTATGGACGTTCCCATGAACGATCCGTCGGTTTACGGACTTTTCCTTTCCACAAAACCGCTTGGAATATCGGCAGAGGATATTGACTGTAAGATGGGTACGTTTGGTCTGCCTGAATTCGGTACAAAATTTGTTATTGGAATGGTTGAGGAGGCAAAGCCCAAATCATTTGCAGACCTTTTGCAGATATCTGGACTTTCGCACGGAACTGACGTGTGGCTGGGTAACGCGCAGGAGCTTATCAAAAACGGCACCTGCGACATATCACACGTTATCGGATGTCGAGATAACATAATGAACGACCTTATAGATTACGGCGTGGAAAAATCCTTGTCGTTCAAGATAATGGAGGCAGTCAGAAAGGGTAAGGGACTTACTCCCGATTTTGAGGCGGCTATGCGCGCGGCAAACGTGCCCGAATGGTATATGGATTCGTGTAAAAAGATAAAGTACATGTTCCCGAAGGCGCACGCGGCGGCATACGTTATGTCGGCGATACGTCTTGGCTGGTACAAGGTACACGAGCCGCTTGCGTTCTACTGCGCTATGTTTACGGTAGCACCGGGTGGATTTGATGCCGAGATAGTAATGGGCGGCAGAAATAAGGTGCGCGCTACTATCAAGGACATAGAAAGACTTGGTAAGGAAGCATCTCAAAAAGAGATAGCATCAATTCCCGTATTCCAGCTTGTCAATGAGGCGATGGCGCGAGGAATAAAGTTCCTTCCCGTCAATATACTGAAATCCGAGGCGTATGCCTTCGTTCCCGAAAATGGGGCGATAAGAATGCCGTTTTCGGCGCTTTCAGGACTTGGAGAAAACGCCGCCGCAAATATCGTTGAGGCGAGAGAGGCAGAGCCGTTCTTCTCGGTGGAGGATCTGCAGATAAGAGCCAAGCTTTCAAAGACAGTAATTGAAACACTTCGTAAAAACAAGGTGCTTGAAGGTCTTGACGAAACCGATCAGTTGAGTTTTTTCTAATATAAACAAAAAATCCCGACCGCAAGGTCGGGATTTTCTTACATATTTTAAGAAGCCATACGGCGCGAGCTTTCAAAGAATGCGTCGCGATTTACAACTGTTTTTGCGCTTATATTTACATTTTCAAGAGATATGCAGTAAGCAAATGCATACTCGTCTATATATTCCAGAGAGGACGGGAGAGTGATACGGCGCAAGCTTGTGCAGGCATAGAACACGCCGTTTTCCAAAAATCTCAAGCTATCGGGCAAAGAGACGAATGACAAGCTGCTACAGCCCTCAAAAGCGGAACAACCAATTTCACAGATGCTCGCGGGCAGATGTGCGGAGCTGAGCGAATGGCAGTGTGCAAACGCTTTGCAACCGATTCTCTTGATCTTAGAGCCAAGACCGAGATCGCAGAGAGAATCGCAACCGATAAACGCCTTGTCGTTTATCTCAACAACGCCCGTCGCACTAACGAATTCAAGACTGTGACACCATGCAAATGCATTTTTACCGATAACGCTTACGGTATGGGGAAGAACTACGCTTCTTATTGATGATGAGCGGGCAAATGCACCGTCAGCCACTCCTGTGACCGTCTTGCCGTCAATAAATTCGGGAACGACTATATCTATGTCGGTGCACGAGCCGATTGATGAAAGAAGAGCCGTGCCGTTCTTACAAAAAACGTATTCAAGTCCGTTTGAAATTCTGTTGTTCATGGGTACGATCCTCCTTTCGAACAAAATCAAGGTTAATCTTAAAAGTTATTTTACACCAAAAAAACGGTTTTGTCAACCCCATAATCGCAAATATAGCATTTTATACGGTTTTGACTGTATTTTCGAGTGCGGAAAAGATCTTTGTACTAAATGATATTAGCGAAATAATATTTTTATTCAAAATACGCTCATTTTTGTTTTCGTTAATTATTTAGTCATTATTTTCTGCTAAAATTGTGTTATAGTGATAAAAATTTGCAAAGATATATAAGAGGTAGGATATGAATACAAAAATCAGCATAAAAAAGCTTGATGAACGCGCAACGCTTCCGCATTACGGAACTGAATTTTCAGCGGGTGCAGATCTGTACGCATTGCTCGATGCTCCTGTGGAGATAAAAGTAGGGGAATCCAAGCTTATTCATACAGGAATCGCTATGGCTATACCCGAGGGAATGGTAGGACTTATTTTCGGCCGAAGCGGACTTGCATGCAAGCGCGGTCTTGCTCCCGCCAACAAGGTTGGAGTTATAGATAGCGATTACAGAGGCGAGATAATGGTTTGTCTGCATAATCACGGATTTG
>JAZRFU010000167.1:0-24063 GCA_045643865.1 Eubacteriales bacterium | reverse complement strand
GATATATAGACGTAGTATCTGATATGTGGGCTAATGACCCTGTTCAGTTGAGAGACGGAAGAATAAAGCTACCTGTAAATATGTGGTTTATAGGAACGGCAAACAACGACGACTCAACGTTTGCAATATCGGATAAGGTATATGACAGAGCAATGGTATTAAATCTTGATACCAAGGCGGAGAGATTCGTTGCCTCAAGGACCAGACCGATAAGACTTTCGGCGAAGAGATTCAAGGAGCTTGTGGCAGAGGCGAAGAGAGAATATTCGCTGACCAAGAGAAACCTTAAGCGACTTGAGGAGCTTGACAAATATCTGATAGAGCATTTCCATATAACGTTTGGAAACCGAATAATGAATCAGATACAGAGCTACATTCCCGTATACGTAAGCTGTGGGGGAGAGGAGCTTGAAGCTCTTGACGATATACTGTCGAAGAAGATAATCAGAAAGCTTGAAACGCAGAATCCCGTGTATTTGAGAAGCGCGGCAGAGGGGCTTTGCTCGTATCTTGACGAGCTGTTCGGCACCGATGCGATGCCGTGCTGTAAGGCGGCTATACATCGCCTTGAGAGAAATGCTTAAGACGGGAAAAAATATTTGAAGAGTTGGTTTTATGAAGAAAGTAATTTTAGTGGTAGGAGCTATAATAATAGGTCTTGTGCTACTGTTGGCGACCGTGCTGATAGGCATCTGGGGCGCGTCGGGCAGTAACGGGGATTCGTTCTGGTTTTCCTCGTCCGATGCTGATGTTCTGGTGTTCTCATCTGCCGATTCCACCGCTACGTACAGCGGTCAGGCGCTCATCTGCGACGAATGGACAATGCAGGGAACGCTGAGAGAGGGACATGTTGCCAAGGTAAGCGTCAGTGGCTCTATTACAGAGGTCGGCTCCTGTGACAATACCCTTGACGTTTCCATCGTAAATGAGCGTGGAGAGGACGTCTCGGAGCTTTATAAAATAGAATATGATCTTGGACAACTTACTGTGGAAAAGAGAAAGCTATCTCTTACCGCAGAGAGCAGAGAAAAGGTATACGACGGTATGCCCCTTGTCTGTGACGGATACAGACTGGTTTCGGGCGTTGTAGCGGACGGTCATAAGATAGACGTTTCATTTATTGGACAAATAGTGAGCGTTGGCAGTGCTCAGTGCCAGATCGTAGCCAGAATTTCCGATACTCTTGGCAATGACGTGACGGATAACTATGAAATAGAGTACCATTCCGGAAAGCTGACGGTTTACAAGCGTTCTATCACGTTCAGCTCTGCTACGGTGGAGAGAATATACAACGGATTGCCGCTGACGAATGATACGGTAAGCATTATTGACGGAAGCTTGGCGGAAAATCAGCGTATGAGCGCGGTCACCTCGGGTAAATTGACGAGCACGGGAGAGGTATCCAATACCTTTGTTGTCTCCATCAAGAATCAGTTGGGTGAGGACGTAAGCGAAAACTATGATATAAGGTACGTTTACGGCACGTTGCGCGTGCTTCCGTCCAGAGTCACGGTATATACCGAAAGCGGAGTGAAAACGTATGACGGCAAGATCTTTGACTGCAACGAATGGGGAATTATCACCGGATCTGTTGCAAACGGCGAAACTATAAAGGCGGAATTCAACGCAAATCTTTGCGAGGTGGGCATAGCGTCCAATACCGCAATATTTACGGTAAGCAATTCTGCGGGCGAGGATACCACCAAAAATTACATTATTTCTGTGGTTGAAGGCACTATTGAGGTCGTTGAGCGAAGCATCGCGATCTTGAGTGCCTCGGACGTCAAGTCCTATGACGGTACACCTCTTAGAAATGATGGAATAAGTGTACTTGAGGACGGTATGCTTGCCGAAGGACATACCGTAAAGGCGATATTCTCAGGTGAGCAGACTGATGCAGGCGAGAGCGACAATGAGTTTTACGCGCTGATATTTGATGAGGCGGGTAATGACGTTACCGATAACTACAATCTCAGCTATGTCTTTGGCAAGCTGTCCGTTGTAGAGGCGCCCTTGGCGGTATCAAGTGCAAACGAGGCAAAGATGTATGACGGTACACCGCTCGAGGGCTCTCAATCGTCACTTGAATATGTAGGACTGCTTGGAGCAGGACACCGCTACAGTGTTAAAATGACAGGAACGATAACCGACGTCGGTGAATGTGAAAACACGTTCGAGGTGTGGGTCGTTGATGAAAACGGCATCGACGTTACTCATAACTATAACATTACAAAGATATTCGGTAAGCTTACGGTTGAAAAACGTCCCTTGGTCGTAGTTACCCCGAATATAAATGCCGTTTATGATGGAATTGCCAAATTCTCCGATTCCGGCGAATGTGAGATACAGGGTGAGCTTGGACACGGAGATTCCTGCCATATCACTATGACAGGACAGAGAACAGATGCGGGAGAATCGGACAACACGGCTCATATCGTATTTATGCGCGGCGAGCTTGATGTCAGCGATAACTACGACGTTACAATAGTTGAGGGCAAGATATGCATCGTTAAGCGTCCTATTGCAATATCCACGGACAGCTCTGAAAAGGTATATGACGGATTCCCGCTCATGCCCAACACTGATCCCGGTTGGAGCTTGGTGTCCGAGCTTGGCTTGGTTTTGGATCATCAAATCGGAAACGTTAACTTTATTTCTTATGCCTTTAACGTAGGAAAAGTAGATAATGAGATATGTTTCGATATACTTTCGGGTGGCGATAGTGTGATCCACAATTATGACGTAACCGTTTATAATGGAAATCTGATAGTAACTCCCTTGGCAATAACGTTCAGATCGGGAACTGCCGAAAAGGAATACGACGGCACACCTCTGACGTGCGATGAGTGGACGCTTGTGTATCCGCCCGAATTGCCCGCAAGACACGAGGTGGTAGTTACGGTGTCTGGAGAGCGACTTAGTGTTGGAGAGGCGGAAAACACATTTACAGTTGATATATTGCTTAACGGTGAATCGGTAATACGCAATTTTGAGATCACCAAGGAGCTTGGCACCCTGACAGTTATTCCCAGAACCGAAAACAGCGACGGCGCAGGATCCGGCGAAGGTGAAGGAACCGGCGAAGGTGAAGGAACCGGCGAAGGCGAAGAAACCGGTGAAGGTGAAGGCACCGGAGAGGGTGAAGGCACCGACGAAGGCGAAGGATCGGGAGAAGAAACCGAAGATGAGACCAAAGATGAATCCTCGGGTCTCGATACCAGTGGAAACATTGGTGGCGGAGCACCCGACGACGGTGAACCGACACTTGTTATGAGATTGTTCAGTGACTATACTGGTGCTATATATATGCGTCATATGAGCTATGGAAAGTATACCGGCACGGGCTGGAACGAGGCATCGAGATATGACGGATATCCTCTTTACGGACAGTATTCATATAACTATTTACCCGGAGCTGTGCTGTCAAATAACAACTTTGCTATGCACGAGCTTAAAGTCGAGATGGAAAATAAAAATCAGTATTTGTTGCCGTACTATCTCGCGCTGACGGAGCTTGACTACGAGCTTCCCAATAATGACGTAATGTTTACCAATTTCCATGACGGAACGTACGAGGTGAATTATTACTCTTACGGAGGCAGTGGATACGATCTTAATGCGGAGCTTGGAGTTCTGACGGATTCGGAAAGAGAGTATGCTGAATTCGTGCGCTCACAGTATTTGGATATAGATTATGAAACGCTGGCGTATTTCACGGATCTTATAGGACGGATCGGTTTGGATCCCAAGAGTCCGACCATAATCGAAGACGTGGCTGAATACATAAGGAACGCAGCTACATACAAGCTTGAATACAATCCCGAGCTTGACAAAGAGAGCAATATGGTCATTGCTTTCCTTGAAACCTATAAGGAGGGATTGTGCAGACACTATGCGTCTGCTGCAACGATGCTTTACCGCGCGCTTGGAATTCCCGCCAGATACACCCAAGGATATGTCGGACAGACGGTTGCAGGCGAATGGACGGAAATTACCAGCGACAAGGGCCATGCATGGACCGAGGTCTATATAGACGGAATCGGTTGGATAATGGTAGAGGTCACCGGTAGCTCGGATGATTCGGACGGCCCGGGTGATGATGGTGATGGCAACGGCGGTGGCGAAGGGGGCGGAGAATCCGAGGATCAGCGCCCTGTGATCACCGTTACTCCCAAGTCAGAATACATGGAGTATGACGGCATTTCAACACTGACACATACCAACACCATAAAAATACAGGGCTTTGATAAATATGCCGATATGGGATATACGTATTCGGCAGTTGTTTACGAGGTCGGATCTGATCCAAGCATCACGGCATCTATGTCGGGAGTAGGAAAGATCAGAGTGACTGCGGAAAACACGCTCAGAATATACTATCAGGGTGAGGATGTTACATCACAGTTCCAGATAAAATATCAGTTCGGTACTATGCAGGTATATTATCACATTATCACGGTAGAAACATTCGGAGCAAGCAAAACTTATGACGGAGCACCGCTGGTCAACGGAGAATATTCCGTTTCACACAGCAAGAATAATTCCAGCATAAGAGTTGAGGTCGAGGTTACGGGAAGCCGCACAAATGTAGGTGTCAGCAGTAATGCGTTTAATGTGACGGTGTATAATCAAGCGGGTAAAGACGTAACGGACTGCTACAAGATCGAACCGAATTACGGTCGATTGGAGATAAGCTGCAAGGATCTGGTTATAGCTGCGGGTAATGCATCAAAGAAATATGACGGAACTGAGCTTACCTGCAACAGCTGGTCATTTGAAGACGGAACGACTTGCGTTGACGGACATATCATTGATGCCACCATAGTTGGATCACAGACTAATATTGGAATAAGTGATAACGTCATAACTGACGTAAAGATTACGGATAAATCAGGCAAAGACGTGACGCTCAATTACGCAATCGTATTGCGAAACGGAGAGCTTTTCGTTTCTCCGTAAGGATAAGTAAGATACTTTAAGAGGTTTGGAAACATATGCTATACGAAAGATATTTAAAAAGAATATTTATTGTTGCCAGAATATTGAATACGATCAGACGCTTCAGGGTGCTGATCTCTGTTGTCGCGGCTGTTGCAGTTGTTTCCACGGGAACGTTCATGGCGGTGCAGGGCGTTGTTTACGATAACGTAGCGTGTCCGACTGAAATTCAGTACGGTGACGCCCTGCCGTTTGAGGCAAATGCGGTATTTGGAGATATACGGTATGAATATGCAAGTCAAGCAGCACCTGACAATTGGCTTGACCAAGCGCCCACATTGCCCGGAACCTATTACGTCAGAGCAGTTTCCACCTCTACGTTTGGAACACCCAGATACGGTGAGTCACACGCATACACCATAATCCCACGTTCTATCAACGTCGCAGTTGAGCAGACGGAGCTGGCATACGGAGATGAGCCGAGCGTAAGCGCTCCCCTTGTATATGGAGACAGCATATCCTGCGATAAATACATATATGAGGATCTCTCCCTTGAGCAAACAAAGGTCAGCGCAAGCAAGGACAGCATAGTTATAAAGGATATATCAGGCAATGACGTAACATCGTATTACAATATATCGGTAGTTCAAAGCGAGCTTTTGTTTATACCGAGACAAATAACCGTTACGGTATCAAGTGCCTCTGCAATATATAACGGTCTGCCGCTTTCCTTTGACGGATTTGAGCTTACAGAGGGCACTCTGGCATATTCCGACCAGATATATCCTGTTATCAACACGTCTATAACGGACGCCGGACAGATCGAGAATAAGGCGGAATCATGGATCGTTATCAACTCCGATAACGTCAACGTTACGCAGCATTACGAGATAATTCAGATAACGGGCGTGCTTTCGGTAGATAAAAGACCGCTTGTAATCGAAACAGGTGGTAATTCAAGCGTATATGACGGAACTGAAAAGCAACACACCGATTTTACCGTGCTTGAGGGCGGGGAAAATCAGGGATTGGCGCTTGTAGAGGGTCATACGGCGATTGTAAAGAGCGCTACCTCGATCATAAACGTAGGAAGCAAGCAAAATCTCTTGACGTTTGGCATATTGGACGCAAACGGCAATGAGGTAACCGATAATTACTCTATTTTCTTATCACAGCCAAAGATGATAGAGGTCACAAAGCGACCTGTAACGCTTACTACGGGAAGCTATCAGGGCGATTACGACGATAAATACCATAAAAATGACAGTTACGTGCTCTCCCAGATGGGAATTGCCGACGGACAGAGCGCGATATATTCACAAGCTCCCACAATTATCGACGTTGGAGAGAAAACCAATGCAGTCACCCTGAACGTGGTTGATAAGGACGGACAGGACGTTACGTCAAACTATGAGATCAGCTACGTTTACGGCGTACTCAAGGTCGAGCCGATCGTGCTTGACGTCAGCACTCTGGGAGGCGAAAAAACGTATGACGGACGTGAGCTTGTCATGCGCGGATACAATATCACCAATGAGGACACTGCTCTGATCACGGGTCACCATCATCAGTATGCATCGTCCACATCGATCACCAACGTTTGTACCGACGGCAACGGAAACGTCAGTGATGAGGTGAATAAGGTCACATTGACTATCACAAACTCCGAGGGCAGGGACGTTTCTCATAACTACGTTCTTAACTACGGAGAAAATGATGAAAACGCGGGAAGACTTAAGATCGTTCCCAAGGAAATAACCATAAAAACACACTCAAAGACCTTTACGTATGACGGTAGCGCGCATAGCTTCCTTGAATTCAGCACAGAGGGCGAGGAAGATAAGGGCTTCAGAATCGTTGAGGGAGAGCTTATTGAAGGACAAACAATACGCGCCGTAGCGGATAAGAGCGCATCTGTTCAGCACGCAAGTGAGGGCGAGATCGCCAATGTTCTGGAATTTGAATTTGTTGACAGTGAGGGAAATATTGTTCCAAAAGAAAACTATATCATTCACTGTCCCGATGAAAACGTCGGAGTTATCAAGGTAACCCCTCTTGAGCTTACGGTTACTACAAACTCCAAAACGTTCGTATATGACGGACTTTCGCACCGCTTTGCAGAGGAGGGAGAGGGCTTTGCTATCACAGACGGCATTTTGCCCGACGGACATGCCCTTTACGTGATCTCTGCAACAGAGGTTACGGACCACACTCCCAACGGTGTTGCTAATGAGATAAAGGTAGGCATCAAGCTGGGAGAAGAAACGGTAGCGGATACGGATTATGTTATTCATTACCAATATAGCGGCGAGCTGACCGTTACAAAGCGACCTATCACGCTTGTGGCAGGATCGGCAACCAAGATCTATGACGGAACCGCGCTCCGATACGACAGCTGGAGCATTGCGGATGAAGCCGACGACGAAAGCGATGCGCTTGCTCCCGATCAGCAAATAAGCTTGATAACGGTTGCGGGAGAGCAGATAGAATTCGGAGAGGCGGCAAACAAGATAACACAGCTGCAGATTTCTGATAAGAACGGCGTTGACGTTACGGGCAACTATGAGATCGTGCTGGTTGACGGAGCGCTTAAGGTTGAAAAGAGAACGATTACCGTTACTACGGCAACAAACAGCTGGGTATATGACGGACAGGAGCATTATGACATAGAGTTTGTGATCGCTGATGACGAGAGCGATGACAACGACGCGCTTGCCGCAGGGCAAATCGCGCATGCTAACGATGATTATTTGAAGTTTACCGACGTCAACGAAACGGCAAACGCAAATGCTAATAACGTATTCTCCATAACGGTGACGAATGCCGACGGCGTTGACGTCAGCACAAACTACGAGATAGCTTACGAGTTCGGTACGCTGACGGTATTGCCAAGACCTGTTTCCATTATAACCGAATCGGGCGAATGGACGTACGACGGCGATGCGCATAGTGCAGTTGATTACAAGTACGCTCCCGAAAGTCTTGAGCTGGTTGGAGAGCATCGAATAGTATTTGCATCTGATGCCATTACTTACGCGGTCAACTATACGGCGGAGCCGATCGACAACGTGCTGGTCGTTGAAAAGATCGTTGATGAGAACGGGGCAGACGTAAGCACAAACTACGTAATTCCCACAAATGAAAACGGCGCTCTGACGTACGGAACGCTGACTGTCAATAAGCGTCCTGTACTCGTCGTAACCAACGGCAATGAGTGGACATACGACGGTATGAGCCACTCCGAGAGCGGATTTAATATCGCAAATGACGCGGACGGCTATTATGCCTTGGTGGCAGAGCATGAGGCAGTAGCGCTTACCCAGACGGTCAAGTTCGTTGAAAACGTGTGGGATACCGGTGAGGGGGGCATAGATAACGTGTTCGCTGTTGTCATCAAAAATAACGGCGAGGACATTACCTATAACTACGATATTGCTTACAGATACGGCAAGCTGATCATAAAGCCAAGACCCATTACCGTAACCACGGCGACAAATAGCTGGGTATATGACGGAGAGGCGCACTCGGACGAGGGCTTTGTCATAACTGACGGCTATGACGGAACGTGGAGCTATCTTGCGCTGGGACAAACGGCGCAGGTAATAGAGGGCACTCTCAGAAGCGTCACTAACGTCTGGGATAACGCGACCGAAAACAACATTTTCAAAATAGAACTGTTGGATAGCGACCGTTCAGATATGACCGCTAACTATGAGATCACGTACGTTTTTGGAACAATTGAAATAACTCCCAGACCGATCTCGATAGTAACTGCCACAAACAGCTGGATATACGACGGAAAGGATCACTGCGACGAGAGCTATAGTTATGCCGACGGAAGCTTGGAGCTTGTAGGCGACCACAGAATCGTATTTGACAGCGAATATACCGCCACGGTAAAATATTACTCCGTCAATAAGACGGACAACAAATTAGTCGTTGCTCGCATTGTCAGCGGAAGCGGCGATGGCGCTATCGACGTATCACAAAACTATATAATTCCTACCGAGGATAACGGTGGAATTGCTTTGGGAAAGATTTGGATCGAGAAGCGTTCCATAACTATAAGAACGTCATCGTCTGAATGGGTCTATGACGGGGCAGAGCACTCAAACGCGGGATATAGCATTGTTGAGGGAGAGCTTGCCGAGGGCGATCGCATTGAGGTCGACACGTCTGACGCAATTATAACCGATGCAGGAACACGCGATAACGCGCTTCTTATAGACATATACTGCGGAGAGCTTGACGTTGGTTTCAATTATAATGTCACCGTGACGTTCGGAGAGCTAAAGGTCATTCCCCGTAAAGTACAGATCAAAACAGGCGACGGACTCTGGATATATGACGGCACAGATCACTATAATATCTCTTATGAGGTGATCGAGGGCGACGGTGAAAATACGTTTGATCTGGTAATCGGACATAAGCTTCAGCTTACGTCATACACTACCGTACAAAACGTTACCGACGGAACACCAAATCGCCTCGAATTCAAGGTTGTGACCGAGCTTGGCGAAGTGAATAAGACGGGTAACTACGAGTTTGTATTTGATCATGGAACACTCGTCGTTAACAAGAGAGCGATAACCGTTCAAACCGCGACAAACGAATGGGTTTATAACGGTATGCCTCATCTTGACGACGGCTTCACGGTGGAAAACGATCTCGGTGATCCGAATGATTATCTGGCGGCAAATCAGCATGCTACGGTTATAGCCGACTCCGTGACCTATATTACAAACGTATGGGAAAGCGCGCCCGAAAACAACGTATTCAAAATACAGATATGGGACGCGCGGGGCAATGAAACGACCGAAAACTATGATATCGTATATAAATACGGTACGTTGACGATCACTCCCAGACCTATCACTGTCACCACGTACTCAAATTCTTGGATATATGACGGTGATAAGCATTCGGATACAGGATTCAGCATAGCTGACGGTTATGACGGAACGTGGCACTATCTTGCGCTTGGACAAATTGTTAACGTTGAGTCCGGTACGGTAACCTATATTACTAACACCTGGGAAAGCGGACAGCAAAACAACAAATTTGAAATAACGTTCTGGTCAAGTGACGGCAAAGAGAATAAGACCTCGAACTATACGATAACCTACGTATATGGCGATCTGGAGATCAAGCAGAGAAATATTACCGTAAGTACGCTTGACGGATCGTGGGTGTATGACGGCACGTCGCATAGCAATGCGGGACTCAACGCATATAACGGCGGATATACCGTCGGCGGTGACGGCATAAGCCCGTTTATGTACGCAAAGACAGTATCCAGCACGTCCATTACCAACGTGTTTGACGGAGTAGTGGACAACGTTATATCCATAAAGCTTTATCTTGATCCTGAATTTACACGGGAGATAGATACCAGAAACTACAATATCAGCTATACTACCCCGTACGGCAAGCTGACCGTTACCAAGCGTCAGATAATCCTCAACACTTTGGACGGCACTTGGACATACGACGGCTTGTGGCACGGAAACGCGGGACTTAACGTATATAACGGCGGTTATACGTTAGATCATCACGGACTTAGCAGCTATCTGTATTCAAAGATAGTTCGCGACACAAAGGTCAAGAACGTAGATGATACCCCCGCGCTCAATGATATAGAAATAGCACTCTATCTGGACCCTGAATGTACAGAGGCAAACAAGGTAGATACGAGAAACTACGAGATCATTATAAGAGAGCGCGGAACGCTTACGATATTGCGTCGAGATATTACCATAACGGCGGCAAGCGGCACAAAGATATATGACGATCAGCCGTATGTTAACAAAAACTATAACGTAAGCAATCTGGTAAGCTTCCACAGCATTGGATATATATCCATAGTGTCAGATGAGCTTATCGACGTCGGAGAGGTTGCGAACGTACCCAGCGGAGCAATCATTCTTGACGAAAACGCGGAGGACGTTACACGCAACTATAACATTACGTACGTTAACGGTACCTTGAAGATAGATCCCAGACCGTTTGCCATCGTTACGGATACGGGCTCGTGGATATATGACGCTCAAGCACATAGCTTGCCTGCGTATTCATATTCCGCTAACTCTCCGTATCAGATCGTGGACGGACACACAGTTGTATTCAAGCAGCCCTATCCCAGCAT
Organism: Eubacteriales bacterium; assembly: GCA_045643865.1. Classification (GTDB taxonomy): domain Bacteria; phylum Bacillota; class Clostridia; order Oscillospirales; family CAG-272; genus SVTX01. Next base: position 12,980 of record JAZRFU010000167.1, on the reverse strand, counting down.
AACGAACTATGTGGAGGGCGGTATTCCCAATGCTCTTGAGATCGACATGATCATCTCCTCAACGGGACGCGACGTTACCCACAACTATGTTCTCCCCAATATAGCGGAGGGAACGCTTGAATACGGACGCCTTATCATTATAAGACGCTCCATATCCATTGTGACGGGCTCTGAGGAATGGATATATGACGGAACGTATAAGACCAATGATGAGTTTGAGGTGGTTCAGCCCGCAGATCCCAGATTTTCGGGACTGGTTGACGGACAGCGTGTGACAGTTGACCGAAACACTCTTTGCTATATTCAAAATGTAGGAGAGATATATAACGAGCTTAAGGTGTTTATTATGTCGGGTGATGTTGACGTAACGTACAACTACGAGATAAGATACACTTTGGGTGTTCTTGAAGTCAAGCAAAGACCGATACTCATACAGACGGGAAGTCTTGAGGAGATATATGACGCAGAGGAGCATAGCAACTCCGAAATAGTTATCGTCACGACGGCAGATGGATACTATCCTTTGGTGAACGGACATAATGCGGTCGTAGATCAATACAAGATCGTCGTAAACGTTTGGGAAAGCGGCGCAAATGAATTGACTGTTCGAATCATGAATGGCAACGAGGACGTTACGGACAATTACAGCATTGATTTCCTACACGGAATACTGAATATAATCCCCAGACCGCTTACGATCACATCGGGCACGAGCAGTAAGGATTATGACGGCAAACCTCTGACGGACAATAGCTTCAAGGCAGAAGGATTGGTTGAAGGTCACCGTGTTGCAGACGTAGAGATAACCGGCTCGCAAACGCTTGTGGGCACATCACCCAATAGCATAGCCAATGCCACGATAATGGATAATAATTACAGTGACGTGACCGCGAACTATGATATTTCATACGTCGAGGGAACGCTGACTGTCAAAGGAATAGACATTGTTATCAAATTTGATGACGGCGAGTTTGTTTATGACGGCGAATTCCATTCGATGCCATCTGCAAGCGGAATAGACGGATATAAGCTACGCGAGGGCGATAAAATTGTTCCTGTTGATCCAAGCTCCGTGCCTGCGATACGTGATGTGGGAACTGCACCTAACTTCTTTGACTTTATAATAGTCAATTCCAACGGCGAGGACGTTACGTTGTGCTATAATGTCATTGGTGAGATCCCGGGAATACTTGTGGTCGTATCCGGTGAAGATGATGACGAAGAAGAAGACGACGACGGAGGCGGAAGCGGCGGAGGCGGCGGAGGCAGTACCGAGCTTGACATGAGCGGAAATCTCGGCGGAAGTGGCGCTGGAAATCCGGACGGTGAGCCGATAGTAGTCATGAAGGTAAAGAGCGACGTGTCAGGATCCGTATATATGCGTCTGATGTCGTTCGGAGAATATACGGGACAGGGCTGGGCGGAAGCGCCCGCGTATCTGGAGCTTCTGGACGGAATGTATTCGTACAACTTCCTGACAGGTGCGGCACTTGGAATGAACGGATACGTTATGTCAACGCTTGAGGTTGAATCCTTCTCAAGTCAGTACTTCCTGCCGTACTATCTGGCTATGGATTCAGGTATTTTGGCGCCCATGCCCGACAACGATGCAGTGTTTGGTAATTCTCACGACGGAAAATATACGATCACGTACTACTTATACACGGGTGACGGATCGGATCTTGCCAAGGTACTCGGACTTTATACCGAGGCGGAGCGCAGATATGCCGAATTTGTATATAACAATTATCTTGAAGTGGATAGCGTGACACGCGCATATCTTGAAGGCATAATTGCCGCGCAGGGATTTGACAAGAACGATCCCGATATAGTAAGCAAGGTTGCAACGTACGTACAGAACGCGGCTAAGTATAATCTTGCTTATAATCCTGATATGGATAAGGAAGAGAACGCAGTTATCGCATTCCTTGACAAGTACAAGGAGGGCGTGTGCCGTCATTATGCATCTGCGGCAACGCTGATATTCCGTGCGCTCGGAATTCCCGCGCGCTATACGACGGGATTTGTCGGAGGCACAGCGGCGGGTGAATGGACAGAGATAACTTCAGATAAGGGACACGCTTGGACCGAGGTTTATATTGACGGAGTAGGTTGGATAATGGTCGAGGTTACAGGCGGCGGCTTTGGCGGAGGCGGAAACGGCGGCGGAGGCGGCGGAGGAAACAACGACGACGAGCAAGAGCCGATAAAGCCACAGCTTCCCATAACACCTCAAACTGTTTATAAGTCCTATGACGGAACTCCGCTCTATGCCGAGAATAAGCTTGACGAGAACACCTTGGAGCTTCGTGATCTGCTTGCGCAGGGATATCGTTATGAGGTAGTTGTTGAGGGAAGTCAGACACAGGTCGGAGAGGGTATAAGCAAGATAACGAGCTTTATTCTCTATGATCCCGACAACAATGACGTTACCGATCAGTACGAGGTCATATTCAATGAGGGCAAGATTAAGGTTATGGCGGCGCAAAACAAGATAACCGCGTACGTATGGGAGGTCAATAAGGTCTATGACGGAACGCCGATATCCTATCGCTCCAATTATTGCACAATTCAGAGCGTAACTTCGAGTGACCCCAATATCTCCTTGGAGGGATATACGTATTCTCTTGAAATACAGGGCTCTCGCACCGACGTTGGAATATTGAGTCTTGACGAGATAGAGTACGTCCTCAAGGTATATGATGCCGATGGACGTGACGTGACCATCAATTTCTACGTTGAGTTTGTCGGTGTTCCGCTGACGGTCAATAAGCGCGCTATTACGCTTATGAGCGCATCGGAGGAAAAACCGTATGACGAGGATAAACCGCTGACTAATGAAACCGTTACGGTAAGTAAGGGCTCGTTGGTTGAAGGACACACTCTTCATGCAAAGGCAAGCGGACAGCTTGACTATAAGGGAGAAATCGATAACGAGATCGATCCTTTTGACGTGGTGATCTTGGATAGCCAAGGAAACGACGTTACCGGCAACTACGATATATCTTACGTATTCGGAACTCTGAAATACAATTGATTAAATCAAATCAAAAATTCCCTCTGCCCAATGAACTGCCCCAAATTGTGCGGACAGTACAAAAAACACCCTATGGTAGAAAATATTAAAATTTAAGCAACGAACTGACATCGCTTTTCGAGTGGTGTCAGTTTTGTTTTAAGTTGAATACGTTCGTTATTGTAGAACTGTATGTATGCACCTATGAGGAGGCGCGCCTCCTCATAGGTGCGGATTTTTGCGCGGTAAATACACTCAGTTTTGAGAATTGAGAAAAAATTTTCGGCTAAAGCATTGTCATATGGGTTCCCACGTCTTGACATTGAGGGCGTGATGTGGTATGATTGTGTTAGCTTAAAATATGCTTGCGATGTGTATTGAAAGCCTTGGTCACTGTGGAGCTGCAACTCTGCGGTGACCTTTTCTTTTCTCTTAGCTGCTCTGATCGTGGAAAGAACGAGGTTAATGTTCTGCTCGGTGCCCGTTTTGTACGCAACAATGCTATTGTCGTAAAGATCACGAATAACCGAAAGATACAATACACCTTGTCCTGTCTTGATGTACGATATATCCGTTACCCACTTTTGATTAGGGCGCTCTGCGCTAAAATCTCTGTTCAGCAGGTTGGGATACCTGTGCAAGTGTTCACTGTAATTACGGTATTTTTTGCGGCGAACTACGGAAAGCAGATTATATTTTTGCATAACACGAAGCACAGTCTTCGGATCCTTATGAATTCCTTGTTTTTCAAGCCATATATGAACTCTGCGGTAGCCATAGGTACTATGACTGTGCTCCTGGCACTCTCGGATCTTCTCGGCAAGTGGCAGATCCCATGCAGGTATATCCATTCTTTTTACATAGTCATAGTAACCGCCTCTCGACACCTCGAAGAACCGGCACATCTCGCTGATTGAATATTTATCCTTATGACGGTAAATCACCATATATTTTACGCTTGTCCTCACTTCCTTTCTGTGAGCGAGAGAAAATCCCGCATCAGTTCGTTTTCCATCTCTAATTGCTTGATCCGAGCATCCTTCCGAGCAAGTTTGTAGCGGAGATCTGCAATCTTATCCTCTTCTGTTACAACACTATCCTTGGCAGGTCTACCTTTCTTCTTAATGGCTATTCCTGCCGCTATCTTGCGATCTTTTCGGTGAAGACGATGAATGTATGATTTTACTTGATCTTTGCTAAAGCCTAATTTCTCTCCTATTTGCTTTTGGCTAAATCCTTGATTTTGAAGTTCTGCTATTTCTTTTGCATATTGTTCTATGTGTCGATATTCTCTGGGCATAAAAAATCCTCCTATGGTAGATATATCTATTCTACCATAGGAGGGTGTTTTTTTCAATTGTCCGTTTTTAACGGACTTGTGCAAAGATGGGGCGGGTTTTTATTTCAAATTGTAATTTATCGGGCAAGTAGAACCGAGAGCAACGCTTTTGCAAAATATTCTCCTGCCGACATTGCCTCTTGTGTGGTATTCCCTTGCGTTCCGACCTCTAACATCATATAGTATCGACACAAATCGGAATTATATCTTGCCGCCGAAAGCACCGTCGGAGCACAAAGTGCCCTTCCGTCCTCGTTAAGCTCTTGGCGGAGCGCTACGGCGAGCGCCAGACCGTCCTGCCAATTTCTGCCCATCGTTCCGTCGGCACTGACCGTTATCCTCATCTGCGCCGTATCGACTGCCGACAGTGTTTTTACCGTTTGTCCATTCTCCTGTCTATCCATGCGGTGAACGTCTATGATATATTTTACACTTGGGTATATCATCAGCATCGTTTTTATCGTTTCACGCGCGGCAACGTATGCGTTATCGTCGCCCGCATCGTGAATGACGGTACAGTGAATCGCCGAAAGCCCTGCGGCGTTAAGCGTTTGATTTATGCTTTCACCAACGCTTACCACACTGTTAAGTCCCTTGAAGCTACTCCCCTCCTTTATATATTCCTCGCTTGTGTGAGTGTGTATCACCATAACCAGCGGGGCGGGATTCCCACTTGATTCCTTATACATAAATCCACTGTCCAGCAAGGCGTCAACGTCTATATCCTTATCGGACAAATTTATAACGTGTCCAAGCAGATCGTTGGCGTCAGCTATGTCCTGTATGACAATGCTTTCCTCAATGTCCGTATCGGTGTCTTCGACAGATCCGCTCTCATCCGTCATCTCCTCATTGGCGGTATGCTCATTTTTACGGCTCTCCGTTTCACTGTCAGCGGGCGGCTCGGTAACGTATCCACCGTGCCATTCACTGTCCTCGGTGCGCTCGACAGTCGATTGCTCGGATACGGTAGTATTTTCCTCGAACGGATATGCTCCGCCATTCCCCTCTCCGTCAAACAGCGCCGCCACCCTTACCGATAAAATCACCACCGCGCACAAAACAGCGACCGCGCATACAGCGGCAAACGCCGCTCGGATAAGTCGTATTCTACGCCAATTGACCGTATTCGCGAAAAGCGGCTCACTCGTCTCGTACAATACCCCGCTCTCCTGCTTTTTCCATTCACTCACTCTTTTTTCCATACTTATACGTCCCCATTCTACAACTAATATGCATCGACGATCTATTCGGTAAAATATATGGGCAAAACCCTTTTCTTATCACGGATATGGGCAAAATTAAATTTTAATTTACATTTTTTGAACTTTTTTATGTCAATGCTATTGATTATTCCTTGCGCGTGTGATATAATAGTATGAAACAGTCTTTGTTTTACCTACGATTTTACACAAATGAGGAGGAACGCTCACCATGACAAAGCGCATTATCGCTTTATTCCTTTGTCTGACCGCATGCGTCGCTGTCCTTTCGGGTTGCAGCGGCGGAAAGATAGATCCGCAGTCGGAGGACAAGGGACAGCAATTCACTATGTACCTTTCCGAGAACATCTACAACCTCGATCCTGCGTATGCTTATACCAATGAATCAACCAGAAGCGTTGTAGGTCTTCTTTTTGATACTCTTTTCACTCTCAACGACGAGGGAAAGGTTGAGCCGTCTTTGGCAAAGGGCTATACCCTTGAGCAAAAGGGAGAGGGCGACAACAAAGAGTATTATATGTACATAGAGATCAAGGAGGACGCACGTTGGTCCGATAACGTTCCCGTTTCGGCAGACGACGTTGTATTCGCTTGGAAGAGATTGCTCAATCCTAACAACTCATTTGATGCTGCAGCTCTTCTCTTCGACATAAAGAATGCCCGTGCCTACAACAACGTAGAGGTTACTAAGGACGACCTCGGTCTTTATGCGGACGACCGTCTTGTAACCATTCAGTTCGAGGGAGAGATAGATTACGACCAGTTCATTCTCAACCTTACCAGCTTGGCTCTCGCTCCTCTGCGTGAGGACATCGTTTCAAAAAATGCCGACTGGGCTAAAAAATCAGGAATCATGGCTTGCAGCGGTCCGTTCAAGCTCTCCAGAATAAGCTGCTACACCGACGCAAGCGTGCTTTACGAGGACCTCAACTACTCCATCAGAAAGACCGATGAGAATAACAAGGTCATCAAGGATAAGGACGGCAACGATATGTATATCGCGGCTGTTGAGAAGGACACCTTCAAGCAACAGACCGTCAACAGCTTTATTCTCGAGCGTAACATGTACTACTACCGTAACGCAGAGAAGGGCGAAAATCTGGATAAATCCGTTACTCCTTACCGCATAATCGTGGATTGCTCATTGAGCGACGAGGACATTAAAAAGGCGTATGAAGCAGGAATGCTCCTCTATATCGGCGATATTCCCATGTCGCTTCGCAATGAGTATAGTGACTCCGCAACCAAAAAGGACTCCCTTTCCACCAATTCCGTATATTTCAATTTCAACGCCGACATCAACGGCGAAAAGCTCTTTGCAAATCAGACCGTTCGTCAGGCACTGTCTATGGCGATCGACCGTGAGACCATAGCAAGAGATCTGGTATTCGCAGAGGTCGCGACAGGACTTGTTCCTACGGGCGTGTTCGATACCGATTCCATAAAAAAGATGTTCAGAGATAACTCCTCTAACAATTTCAAGTATCTCACCAAGGATGTTGCGGCAGCAAAAGCGCTTCTCGAAGCAAATAACATCACTGCGGCAAATTACTCCTTCTCCATATCCGTAAATGCTAACGACGAGGTTCACGTATTCGTGGCAGAAGCCATCGCAGCAGCATGGGGTACTGAAGGCCTTGGCTTTAACGTAACCGTAAAAAAGATAGGTACAGTTGCTAACAACGACTATCACCGTGACGTTAAATCCGTTCCCGGAGATATGTGTGACGACCTCTTTGACGAGGCGCTCAGAGAGGGTAACTTCGAGGTTGCTATCTCCGACATAGTTGCTTATTCCACAGATCCCTTCTCGGTGCTCGCTCCCTTTGCAAAGCAGTTCTCCGGTCAGGCAATGGATATGTCAAACTCCAACAGCTATGAGCTTTCTGCTCATGTTACGGGATTTGACGATCAGGCATACAACGACAAAATGGAAGCTATTTTCAACACCAAGAACGCGGCAAACAGATCTGCCGATCTCCACGCCGCAGAGGAAATGCTGATGGAATCGCTTCCCGTAATTCCCGTTGTATTCAATCAGACCGCTTATCTTATAAACACCGACGTTCTCGATCTTAACAACAAGATTCTCTTCTGGGAGACCTCGTCCAATTATTACGGCACTGTTCCCTTCGCAAAGATGTCGCTTAGCGATAAGGACTACGAGCAGTACACCTACACCTGCGCAAAGTTCATCTTCGATAACTTCGACAGCTGGAAGACCAATCCCGGCTCCTACTTCGGTAGCGCAATGTATAAGGATCTTACGTTTGTTGAATTTGCAGACGAAAGCTCCAATTACATGTACCTCTTCAAAAATAAGACGTACGACTTTATGCCCGCCGCAGAGGAAGCTACGTCGGCAGAATAACCGATACAACATTTCATAAAAGCAAAAGGCGTTGCGAATTTGTCGCAACGCCTTTTTGTTGTAAATAAATACGTTTTATTTTTATTAATAATATAGACAAACGAGTAAAAGAGTGGTATAATATAGAATGGTTATATGTTTTTTGCGCTGAACGTATAAAAGCGCATTTACATTCAGGTGAGGTGTTAAATTTGGAAATATACAATCTTTCTGACGGCTCGTGGCATTCAAACTGCTATGCGCTTATAAGTCGGGATAGCGGCGGTGTCGCTCACGCGGCGATAGTCGATCCAAGCGCCAAGGCGCAGAATATATTCGCATTCCTTGACTCAAAGCAAGCAAAGCTTGATTTTATAATTCTCACACACGGACACTTTGATCACATATTGCAGCTTGACGAGCTTCGCGCTCTTACAGGCGCGCCCGCGTATATGCATAAAGCCGATGCCGAGATGCTCGGTGACGGCAGGAAAAACGCATTCTCGCTGTTTTTCGGCGGTGAGCTTTCGCTCGCAGATGCTGACCGATTGCTTGACGGCGGTGAAATGCTGACGCTTGGCGACGAGCAGATAGAGGTCATCTCGACACCCGGACATTCGCGCGGCTCGATATGCCTGCTCTGCCCCGACTTTATAGTGACGGGCGACACGCTTTTTGCCGACGGATACGGACGGTACGACCTTTACGGCGGAGATATTGCTACGCTGCGCGAGTCACTTATATCGCTAAAAAAATATCCGCGCTCGCTACGTCTTTACGCGGGACACGGAGAGGAATCCACGCTCGGATCGGCAATCGAAAATTTATACCTATAATCAACATATCATCAAACAACAATGAATCATTGAAGCAGAAAGGACAAGGACACATGGATTACAACCGTCTTGCAGATCTACTTTTTCCACATATAAGCACTACTCCCGCCGACATTGAGGCGAGATACCCCGCGCGCACTCTTCCCGAGGGCGCAAAGGTAACGAGATTCGCCCCCAGCCCCACGGGCTTCGTTCACTTCGGAGGACTTTTCCCGTCCACCGTCGGCGAGCGTCTGGCTCATCAGTCGGGTGGCGTGTTCTATCTTCGCATTGAGGACACCGACGCAAAGCGCGAGGTCGCAGGTGCGGCAGAGGGACTTATTAAAACTCTTGCTAAATACGGCATCAACTTCGACGAGGGCGCGATTCTCGACGAGAACGGTCAGATCGCAGACCGCGGCAGCTACGGTCCTTACAAGCAGAGCATGAGAGCCGAGCTTTATCAGACCTACGCAAAGCAGCTCGTGCGCGAGGGCAAGGCATATCCCTGCTTTACTACCGAGGAGGAGCTTGATGAGCTTCACACGATCAATAAAAAAGAAGAGATAAAGAATACCGACTGGCAGGCAGAGGCAGCGGCAAAGAAGGCAGAAATGCTGGCGCGCCGCAGCTTTACGATGGAGGAGGTCGAGCAGCATCTTGTGGCAGGACACCCCTTCGTGCTCCGTATTCTCGCGCTCGGCGATCCCGAGAAAAAGACAAAGTTTACCGATCTTGTCAAGGGCGCGCTTGAAATTCCCGAAAACGACGAGGACTTCGTTCTGCTCAAATCCGACGGTATTCCCACGTACCACTTTGCTCACGCGGTGGACGATCACTTGATGGGAACTACGCACGTAATTCGCGGCGAGGAATGGCTGCCCAGCTTGGCAAAACACATTCAGCTTTTCTCCTATCTCGGATTTAAGCTCCCCAAATATATGCACATAGCGCAGATCATGCGTCTTGACGATGAGGGCAACAAAAAGAAGCTCTCCAAGCGCGATATGGGCGCGAATATGGACGACTACACGCGTATGGGTTACTCGTCCGAGGCGGTCTGCGAGTACGTTATGACGCTGCTCAACTCCAACTACGAGGAGTGGCACATGCAGAACGCGGACAAGCCCTACACCGACTTCCCCTTCAATATCAAAAAGATGTCCACGTCGGGCTGTCTTTTCGACTTTAACAAGCTGAACGACGTATCCAAAAACGTTATTTCTAGAATGAGTGCAGAGCAGGTAACGGATTACGTGACCGCGTGGGCACTTGAATTCGACCGCGAATTCGGTGAAGCACTTGCGCGTGATCGCGATTTCACGGTAAGCATTTTCGCGATAGGACGCGGAGGCAAAAAGCCGCGTAAGGACCTTGCTACCTGGGCGGACGCGAAGCCCTATATGTCATTCTTCTTCGACGAATTCTTTAAGATCGAGGACGAGTACGAGGAGAGATTTGACCGCGCGGATATAGCCGCAACTCTTGAAAAATTTGCTGCCGGCTACGACGAGAGCGACGATATGAACGCTTGGTTTGAAAAGGTCAAGGCGATCGCCGACGAGCTTGGTTATGCATCCGACATGAAGGCATACAAGGCAGATCCCACAGCATTCAAGGGTAACGTAGCCGATATAAGTATGTTTATACGCGTTGCCGTAACGGGTAAGCAGAACGCTCCCGATCTTTACACGGTAATGCACATTTTAGGCAAGGAAAAAACACTCGCACGCATAAAAAATGCGGCAGATATGCTCAAATAACTTGAAAGGACTCAACTGATATGAACGAAGAAATCAATGGCAACTTTATACACGACATAATTGATGCCGATCTGGAATCGAATCCCGGTCTTAAAATTCATACTCGCTTCCCTCCCGAGCCCAACGGATATCTTCACATCGGCTCGGTAAAGGCGATATGCATAAATACCGACGTTGCAAATAAGTATAACGGTCTTTTCAATCTCCGTTACGACGACACCAATCCCGCAAAGGAGTCCGACGAGTTCGTGCGCTCTATTCGCGAGGACCTCGAATGGCTGGGAGCAGCTCCCACGGGTGGCGTGTTCTACGGCTCTGACTACTTTGGAAAATGCTACGAGTTCGCAGTTCAGCTCATAAAACAGGGCGACGCGTACGTTTGCGATCTCTCCAAGGACGACCTTGCCGACTACAAGGGCACCGACCGCTCCGTCGCATCCAAGGAATCACCTTACCGCAACAGAAGCGTTGAAGAAAACCTTGAACTGTTTGAAAGAATGAAAAACGGTGAATTTGAGGACGGAGCACGCACGCTCCGCGCAAAGATAGACCCTTCGTCGGACAACCCCTATCTGCGCGATCGCGTTATTTACAGAATAAAGCACATTCACCATCACCGTCAGGGCGACGAATGGTGCGTATATCCTATGTACGACTTCGCGCATCCCATTCAGGACGCGCTTGAAGGCATAACTCACTCGCTTTGCTCTAGCGAATTCCGCAACCACCGTCCTCTTTACGACTGGGTAGTTGACAAGATCGGCTTTGAGAAAAAGCCGCATCAGTGGGAATTCGGACGTATGAATATCACCTACACGGTAATGTCAAAGCGCTATCTGCGCCAGCTCGTCGAGGAGGGACACGTTGACGGTTGGGATGACCCCCGTCTGCCTACCCTTTGCGGTCTGCGTCGCCGCGGATATACCCCCAATGCGCTATTCACGTTCGTTCGTGAGGCGGGCGTTACCAACACCGACCACACCGTTGACGTCCGTCAGCTTGAAGCGTGTGTGCGCGACGACCTCAACGAAAACGCGCTCCGCCGCATAGCAGTCGTCAATCCCATAAAGGTCATAATCGACAACTACGACGAGGACCGCGAGGAAATGATAACCGTTTCCAATCATCCCGGTAAGGAGGAGCTTGGTACACGTCAGGTTCCTATGACGCGCGAGATATATATCGACGCGGACGACTTTGCAGAGGTTCCGCCTCCCAAGTTCTTCCGTCTTAAGCCCGACGGCGAGGTTCGCCTTATGGGCGGATATATCATCAAGTACGCGGGAATTGAAAAGAACGAGGACGGCTCGATCAAGTGTATTCACGCCACCGCCGATCTCGAAACAGGTAACGGTATGCCTCAGGACGGCAGAAAGATCAAGGGCACTATCCACTGGCTGTCTGCAAAATATGCAGTACCCGCTACGATGATGCTCTACGACCGTCTTTTCGATATTGAAAACACCGCTCTCGTTCCCGAGGGTATGTCTTACCTCGATTTTCTTAACGAAAATTCGCTTACAAAGGTTGAGAGCGCTATGGTCGAGCCCTCGCTCAAGGATGCAAAGCCGGGCGACAAATTCCAGTTTGTTCGCGTTGGATATTTCTGCAAGGATACCAAAAACGAGGGTACGTTCAACCGCGTAGTCGGCCTTAAGGACAGCTTCCCCAAAAAATAAGCTTTTCGGCTCTGCATAGGAGGAAAATATGCCCGAATTTATACAGAACAATCCCGTCTTGTCGATATTTTTGGCGTATATCGCGCTGATCTCAATAATTTCGGTCATCGTTTGCATATACGATAAGAAAATATCCAAGAAAAACCGCGTTGAGCTTCGCACGCCCGAAAAAACCTTGCTTTTGCTCTCCGCACTCGGCGGTAGCGTGGCTATGCTTATCACTATGCTGCTTGTCCGTCATAAAACCAAGCACGCGAAATTTATGGTGGGTATTCCCTTTATCATAATTCTTCAGGCGGCGCTTATATTCGCGCTTGCACACTTCGGTATAATCTGATTTTGTGTAATATGCACAAATTTTGTGCGGCGTGAGAGTATCAATTTTACATTTATTTCACTTGCGAAATAATGTAAAGAGTGATATAATATATTAGTAATATATAAATGCTATGATGAAGTCAGCAAGTCTTCAGGTCGTATTTCAGAGAGTCTGCGGTGGGTGTGAGCAGATATGCGCGGAGATTAGGCATTTCGCTTCGGAGCAGGTTCGGTCAAAGATATGTCGAGTAGCCGGACACGGAGTGACACCGTTACAGGTCAGCGAGGTTTTTGCCTTAATAAGTGCGGCTTTTGCCGAAATTGCGGTGGTACCGCGGATAATTTGTGTTTATCCGTCCCAATTCAAACGAATTGGGACGGTTTTATTTTTTGAATTTATTTTTGAAAGGAATATACGAAATGAAAGAAACCCTGAACCGTATAAAATCGGAGGCGCTGGAGCTTATCAACGCTCCC
>JAZRFU010000166.1:0-3308 GCA_045643865.1 Eubacteriales bacterium | reverse complement strand
GCAAGATAGTTTTTGCAGTTGTCAAGCGTTACGTCATGGTAATATTGCTCGTTTGTCTTGTCCGTGCCGCCGTGAATTTCAGACCAGAACTCACTGCCCGCGCTTACGTCGTATTTATTTTTGGCAAGCGCGCCCTTCATTCTTGCAAGCATAAATTCGTACATTGCAAGAGAGATCTGCTGTCCCTCACATTCAAGCACGGGATCCGTTACGCTTACCGAACATGAGGCAAGCAGGGCGGCAAGCATCACAAGCGCTACAAGCGACGCGATCACCCGTATCGAAATGCGTCTGCGTTTCAAATCGTTAGTCATAATTTTTCCTTACAGTATATGGATTTCAGTACTTTTATCAAATCAGTATTTGGTGTTTGCTCCGACCTCTTTCATATCGGGCGCTTTTGCGGCAACGTCCTCGTCAAAGACCACCTGACTTTCATATTCAGAGCAGATTCCGTCAAAAATACTTTCAATAAGATTGTCGGTAAAGTCGGCAAAAACGTCCTTGTTTTCCTCGCCCTCATAAGCGCCGTCCTCGTTCTCACATTTGAGAAGCACGTGCGCTCCGTACTCCGATTCAAACACACGGCACTCGCCCACCTTCATCGTGGAGAGCAGCTTAGCTATATCGTCGAAATAAGCCACCGCATCATTCTGCGCCGCATAATATCCCGCGCTTGAATAGAGGTATATCTCTCCTCCGCTCTGACTTTCATCGTACAGCTCGGCATATTCCGCAAATTTCTGCGCATTGCCGTTGCACGCCTCGGCGTATTTTTCGGCATTGGCAAGTATCTCACCCTTGCGCGCGTCCGAGTAGGACTGTATCATTTTATCTCCGTTTTCATCGGTAACGTAGCCGATGACCCCGTTTTGCTTATCATACGCGATCTTGCCGTCCGCGGTAAAGTATTCCACGTTACCAAGCACGTCCTTTATCTCCTTGCCGAACTCGTCCGTTTTGGTAACGCCGTTCTGCTTGTCGTATGCGATCTCTGTGTGCTTTTCATCGGTATAATATACCACGTCGCCAAATCTGTCCTTATCCGTCACGTAGTAGTATGTCGCAACGAATATCTGCTTGAAGCAAACGTAATTTTCGTCGAGATATTTCTCTTTATCCTCAAGGGATATAAGAGAACCGTCCTTGCCGCAAAAATGCTCCTTGAGCAGAATTATCTTCTTCTCCAGAACGTATATATCGCGGAGCATATCGTAATTCACTCCGTATTCCTTAAGCGCGGAATTGAGTGCGGCTCGACTTCCTGCGCGCTCTACGGCGGTATCCATTATTTTGTTTATCTCCGCCTCATCTGCCTCGCTGAAGGTCAAGCCCTCCTTGTCAAACAGATAGTCGGCTATCAGATAATGCGCCGCCTCGCGTCTTATCGTAGCGCAGAAATACTCGTTGTTGGTCATTCCGTCCGACGAAATTACCACGTTAAAGAATTTATCATTCTGTACGTCGTAGCCGTAGTATGCAAGTGTGCCCTTCAAGCGCGAGAGCAAAAATTCATACGTGTTTACGCTTAGTGTCTTGTCCTCAAGCGTCATCATTGTCTTGCCGCCCGAGCAGGAAGCAAAAAATGAAACGGTCAGGCACAAAACAAGGCACAGACACAGTATTTTAGACATTTTTATCATAAATCTACCTCGAAATTTTATCCGTCAACAATTTTTTCGACAAAAAACCGTAAAAAATCGTCAAATACGATCTAATTACTGATTATAACACATCACTTTGTACTGTTTCAAGATATTTTTCAAACATTTTGTTAATAACGAGCAGAGAATTCTCATTATTTTTCAATTTCAGGACGGCGTAGCTGTCGCCTCCCGCGCTCATGACCACGCGTATTCTGCCGCCCATAATGAAGGACATCTCCGTCCACATATCCACGTCAAGCTTATCCTGATACATACGTATCTCGCCCGACGTCTCGGTTATCTGCTTGATAGATAGGTCGATCGCGCGTGCGCGGATGAGTGCTATGCGCAGAAGATTGTCCACCGACTGCGGCATATCGCCAAAGCGGTCAAGCAGCTCGTCGGCAATGTCGTCCGCGTCGTACTGATTGCGAATGAGTGCTATGCGCTTATAAAGCGTCATTCTCTGCCCCGCGTATCTTACGTAGGCGTCGGGAATGTGCGCGTCGTGCTCAAAGCTGACCACACATTCGCCTCGCTCCTCTACCTTTTCTCCCTTTTCCTCAAGCACCGCGTCGCCGAGAAGCTTGATATAGAGGTCGTATCCGATGGCTTCGAGATGACCGTGCTGCTCCGCGCCGAGAATGTTGCCCGCGCCGCGTATCTCCATATCGCGTAAGGCAATTCTGAATCCCGCACCAAACTCCGCGTACTCTCTTATCGCCGCCAATCGCTTTTGCGCGACCTCGGATATTCCCCGTCCCTGCGGATAGGTAAAGTAGGCATAGGCGCGTCTTGACGAGCGTCCCACGCGTCCGCGAAGCTGATGGAGCTGGGAAAGTCCGAGTCGGTGCGCGTGACTGACTATCAGGGTGTTGGCGTTAGGAACGTCAATTCCCGTTTCGATTATAGTGGTACAAACCAGCACGTCGATCTCGCCCGAAAGCATCGCGCTCCAGATGTCCTCAAGCTCCTCCTTGTCCATCTGACCGTGAGCTACGGTCACTCTCGCCTCGGGTATGGCATCGGATATGCGCGCGGCAAATGAATATATACTATCCACGAAATTGTGCAGGCAGAACACCTGACCTCCGCGACGCAGCTCTCTGCGGATCGCCTCGTGAATAATAAGATCGTCGTATTCAAGCACGTAGGTCTGCACGGGCAGTCGGTCCTGCGGTGCTTCGTCGAGCAGTGAGATGTCGCGTATGCCGCCCATCGCCATATTGAGCGTTCGGGGGATAGGCGTTGCCGTCAGCGTAAGCACGTCAATATTGCCGCCCAGCTGCTTTAGCTTTTCCTTTTGAGCAACGCCGAATCTCTGCTCCTCGTCCACGATGAGCAAGCCAAGATCGGCAAATTTTACGTCCTTGCCAAGCAGCTTGTGCGTTCCTATTATAATATCGGTATCTCCGCGTTCAAGTCGGCGCAGAGATTGCTGTATCTGCTTTGGCGTGCGGAAGCGCGAGAGCATATCCACGTTGACCGCAAAATCACGGAAGCGGCTCTGCGCCGTCTGGTAATGCTGGAGCGCAAGAATAGTGGTGGGCACCAATATCGCGACCTGCTTTCCCGACAATACCGCCTTATATGCCGCGCGGAGCGCGACCTCGGTCTTTCCGTAGCCCACGTCGCCGCACAAAAGTCGGTCCATAGGCACGG
>JAZRFU010000165.1:0-6437 GCA_045643865.1 Eubacteriales bacterium | reverse complement strand
AAGGGAATAGGACGCCCCAGTACCTACGCGCCTATAATCACAACTATAATTTCGCGTAACTACGTTAAGCGCGACGGTAAAATGCTCATACCCACTCCCCTTGGCGAGATAACCACAAAGCTTATGTGCGAGAATTTTGATAGCGTTGTGGATTATAAGTTTACCGCTGATATGGAGGATAAGCTCGACGCCATAGAAAAGAACGAGGCAACGCTTGTCGGTGTTCTTTCTGAATTCTGGGGTGACTTTGAGGGTCAGCTTGAGCGCGCTACCCAGAAGCTTGATAATGCAAGCATTGAGGTGCCCGTTGAGGAAACCGATATAATCTGTGACAGATGCGGAAGCCGCATGGTAGTAAAGAACGGCAGATTCGGAAAGTTTGCGGCTTGCCCCAACTATCCCAGATGCCGCAATACCAAGCCCCTTACAGCTCCCACGGTTGATATCACCGAGGAGGCAGAGGCAGCAGAGGCGGCAGAAAAGAAGGCAGAGAAGAAGCAGCCGCAGATCGCTGATTTCAAGTGCGAGAAGTGTGGCGGCGATATGGTGCTTCGCAGCGGTAAGTTTGGAAGCTTCTACGCTTGCGCAAATTATCCTGCTTGTAAGTTTACCAAGCAGAAGACCAAGGAGGTCGGCGTTCCTTGTCCCGATTGCGGAGCAAAGATCGTTGTAAGATACAGCCGCTCAAAGACGGCGTTCTACGGTTGTGAGAGATACCCCGAATGTAATTTTTCCTCGTGGGATATGCCCTCCCCTGAAAAATGCCCCGATTGCGGCAAGAACCTCTATCATAAGAAGGGCAAATCATTGCTCGTATGTCACGATGAAAAGTGCGGATTTTCAAAGCCGTACACCGAGAGCGACGAGCAGGCAGAGGATTGATATATTCTCTTTAATACAGTCAAAAAAGGATTCGGCGAAAGCCGACGGAAAATATGAATAAACAAAAATACGTAAACGTGTATGGCGCGGGACTTGCGGGATGCGAGGCGGCGTGGCAGATAGCACAGCGAGGAATAAAGGTGCGTCTTTACGAGATGAAGCCGCACAAATATTCCCCCGCTCATCATAGCGAGGGCTTTGCGGAGCTGGTATGCTCAAACTCCTTGCGCTCGGACAGAGTGACAAATGCGGTGGGACTTCTCAAAGAGGAGCTTTACCGTATGGATTCGCTAATTATGCAGGCGGCGCTGGCTACAAGAGTGCCCGCGGGCTCTGCCTTGGCGGTCGACCGCGACCTGTTCTCCGCGTACATCACGGAAAAAATAAAAAATCATCAAAATATCGAGGTCATATCCAAGGAAGCCGACGGGATAGAGGACGGTGTCGTTACGGTCATCGCAACGGGACCGCTTACCAGCGAGCCGATGGCGGAGTATATTGAAAAAGAGCTGGGTTGTTCAGGACTGCATTTCTTTGATGCCGCCGCGCCCATAGTTGATGCCGCAAGCATCAATATGGATATTGCATACGCCGCGTCAAGATACGATAAGGGTGAGCCCGATTATCTTAACTGTCCTATGAACCGCGATCAGTACGATGCCTTTTACACAGAGCTTATCACGGCGCGTGAGGCGGAGCTTCATGACTTTGACCGCGAGATGCAAAAGGAATTAAAGGTGTTCGAGGGCTGTATGCCCGTCGAGGTCATGGCAAAAAGGGGCTACGATACTCTGCGCTACGGACCGCTCAAGCCCGTAGGACTCGTGGATAAGCGCACGGGAGAGGAAGCGTATGCAGTCGTACAGCTGCGCCGAGAGAACGCGCAGGGAACTATGTATAATCTGGTCGGATTCCAGACACATCTTGCGTTCCCCGAGCAAAAGAGAGTGTTCTCTATGATCCCCGGACTTGAAAACGCGGAATTTTTGCGCTACGGAATAATGCATAGAAACACGTATATAGATTCCCCCAAATATCTCGATGCCGATTACTCTATGCGGAGCAATAAAAACGTGTTCTTCGCAGGACAGATGACGGGCGTTGAGGGTTATATCGAATCCACGGGATCCGGCTTTGTCGCAGGAGTAAATGCGGCGGCAAGAGTGCTTGGAGATGACGGAGTGATATTCCCAAGAACTATGATGATAGGCGCTATGGCACACTATATCAGCACGGGAAATATGAGCGGAGATTTCGTTCCCATGAACGCAAACTTCGGCATCATTGAGCCGCTTACCTATCGCGTTAAGGGCGGAAAGGTAGCAAAATACGAGGTCGTGGCAAAGAGATCGCTTGACACTCTCCCCGAATATGCGGAGAGGATCGGCGCTGAAACCTATAAAAAAGTAATGACGGAGGAAACCCTCAATGAGAATAATACTTGACGTTATGAGTGGAGATAACGCCCCTCTTGAAACACTTAAGGGCGCGTGTGCGGCGGTATCACAGGACTACTCGGCAGGAGTTGATTTTACGCTTGTCGGAGATGAGAACGTCATAAAGCAGCTTGCAGATGAGCATAAGCTCGACATCTCGCGCTTTGAGATCAAGCACACTACGAGCGTGATAACCATGCACGACGATCCGATGGCGATAATGAAGGAGAAAAACGACTCCTCATTGGCAGAGGGACTTAAAATGCTGGCGGCAGGCGAGGGAGATGCCCTTGTCAGCTGCGGAAATACGGGAGCACTGTTCTGCGGAGCGACGCTTATCGTAAAGCGTGTAAAGGGAATACAGAGAGCCGCTATCGGTGCGATACTTCCCCTGCAAAAACCGTTCTTACTTATGGATTCGGGCGCAAGCGTAAAGGTGAACGAGGATTATATCCATCAGTTTGCAATTATGGGAAGCGCCTATATGAAAGCAATATACGGAATTGACGATCCCAGAGTTGCGCTTGTAAATAACGGCGCGGAGGAGAGCAAGGGCGGCGAGCTTCAGCTTGCATCCTATAAAAAGCTCAGCGAGAGCCACTTTATCAACTTTATTGGCAACGTGGAGGGCAATCAGCTGCCGTTTGCGGGCTGTGACGTCGCACTGACCGACGGATTTGTGGGCAACGTGGTGCTCAAGACCGTTGAGGGAATGGGCAAGCTTATGTCTGCCGAGCTTAAAGCGATATTCAAGAGCGGACTTGGAGGCATGCTTGCGTATCTGCTCGTTAAAAAGCAGCTCAAAGGATTCAAGAAGAAGTTTGACTCTACCGAGCACGGCGGAGCGCCGATTTTGGGTATATCCAAAACAGTTATCAAGGCACACGGCTCGTCAAATGCCAAGGCGTTTGCAAACGCAATAAGACAGGCAATCAAATGTGAGAAGCAGGGCGTGGTCGGCATAATCGCTGAGGAGGCAGAGAAGCTTTCGGCGCAGAAGAAGAGAGCTGTGGCAGAGCAGTCGCAGAATAACTGAAACCGATACAACAAAAAACGAAGGGAAGCATAAAAATGCTGCAACATCAAAAAGACCGAGCTTCTTTGCAGGAGAGGATCGGGTATAAATTTGAGAACGAGGAGTTTCTTGTAAGAGCACTTACACATTCGTCATACTCAAACGAATCGGGACTTAAAAATCATCACATATACTGTAACGAGCGACTGGAATTTCTCGGCGACAGTGTACTGTCCATAATTACAAGCAACTATCTTTACAAAAAGTTTGCGGAGTGCCCCGAGGGTGAGCTTACGCGAATGAGAGCCGAGGTAGTCTGCGAGAGAGCGCTTTCGGGCTACGCCGAGAAGATAGAGCTTGGAAAATGTCTTTTGCTCGGAGTGGGCGAGGAGAAAAACAACGGCAGACAGAGAAAATCCATACTTGCGGACGCATTTGAGGCATTGCTGGCGGCAATATATCTCGACGCAGGCGAGAATGGAATGGCAACCGTTGAGATATTTCTTCTACCCTTTATCTCCGAGGAGATAGACAAGATAGGCAAGAGCAACGGATTCAACGGTGACCCCAAAACCCTGCTCCAGCAGTTCGTTCAGCAGGCGG
This sequence comes from Eubacteriales bacterium, assembly GCA_045643865.1. Taxonomy (GTDB): domain Bacteria; phylum Bacillota; class Clostridia; order Oscillospirales; family CAG-272; genus SVTX01. The sequence continues at coordinate 2,501 of JAZRFU010000165.1, read as the reverse complement.
AGGGCGATTTTCTCGAATACGTAGTTGTCGGATCGAGCGGACCTGACCATATGAAAACGTTTTCGGTCGAGGCAAAGCTCAATTCCAACGTAATAGGCAGAGGCAAGGGACGCTCAAAGCGTGAGGCAGAGCAAAACGCGGCGCGCGAGGCGCTGGCGCTGTTCAGCGTGGACAAAATATGAAAAAAACACACAGAAACATACCGATATTCATTCCGCATCTGGGCTGTCCCAATATGTGCGTGTTCTGTAATCAACGCTCAATATCGGGAAAGCAGAGCTTTGATCGCGAGAGCGTGCGAGATGAGATCGACCGAGCACTTTCGACCGTTGATAAGGACGCAGAGGTTGAAATCGCGTATTTCGGCGGCTCGTTTACGGGAATAGACCGCGAGCTGATGATATATCTTCTCGACGTGGCGCAATCTTACATAGACGCGCCTGACGCCGACCGAGCAAGAGTAACGGGCATCAGAATGTCCACTCGCCCCGACTATATCACCCCCGAAATTATGGAGATACTCTCGCGCTACTCGGTGAAAACCGTTGAGCTGGGATTGCAGAGCATGGACGACGGGGTGCTGACAAAATCGGGCAGAGGACATACTGCGGCAGACGCCGAGCGAGCTTGCGCACTGATAGTGTCGGCGGGCTACTCGCTTGTCGGACAGATGATGATAGGTCTGCCCGGCTCTGATCTTGAAAACGAGATAATGACCGCAAAAAAGATCTGCGATATGGGTGCTTGCGGCGCAAGAATATACCCCACGGTCACGTTTTTCGGCACAGAGCTTGCATGCATGGCAGGGCGCGGAGAATATAGGATGTTAGAGCTTGACGACGCGATCGAGCGCAGCAAGGAAGTGCTTAAAATATTTGAGGAGCGGGGCGTGGAGTGCATAAGAATAGGACTTTGCGCGTCGGACAACCTCGGCGACCTTACGCACGTTATGGGAGGAGCAAATCATCCCGCGCTCGGTGAGCTTGTGCGAGGCGAGCTTTATTTCGAGCGTATGCGCGAGCTGGCGGACTCAAGCGGAGCAGGGCGGATGAGCCAGGGAATACTCACGTTTACCGTGCCCCAAGGAGAGCTGTCGGCGGCGATAGGTCAAAGAAAAAAGAATTTAATGCGGCTTTGTGAGATATACAAGCCGCTCAAAATAAAAATTTGTGAAGCGAATATACAAAATCTGGCTTTGAGCATATCAGAGCATTAATTCGGAGGCATAAATTGTATCTTAAGTCAATTGAAATGCAAGGATTCAAATCCTTCCCCGACAAAACCAAGCTCGTTTTCGACGCAAGCAACGTTGAACAGAGCGAAACGGGCGTTACGGTCATAGTCGGTCCTAACGGAAGCGGAAAATCGAATATTGCAGACGCTATGAGATGGGTTTTAGGTGAAATATCGTCCAAAACTCTGCGTTCCACCAAGATGGAGGACGTCATATTTGGCGGTGCGGACAGTCGCAAGCCCATGGGATACGCGGAGGTATCCGTAACCTTTGATAACACCAAAGGACCGTCGCATCTTGAGTGTCCCTATGACGAGGTGACCGTTACCAGACGTTACTTCCGCGCGGGCGAGAGCGAGTATTACATAAATCGCCGCGCTTGCCGTCTTAAAGACATATACGAGCTGTTTTTGAATACAGGTATCGGACGTGACGGCTATTCCATCATCGGACAGGGAAGAATAGCCGATATGGTGTCGCGCAAGAGCGAGGATCGCCGTGATATATTTGAGGACGCGTCGGGTATTGCAAAATACAGACATAAAAAGAGCGAGGCGGAGCGAAAGCTCAAATCTGTCGAGGAGAATATGGTGAGAATAAACGACGTTTTCACCGAGGTATCCGCGCAGGTAGGTCCGCTTGAGCGCGAATCGCAGAAGGCGAAGAAGGCCATTGAGCTTATGGAGATCAAAAAGCGTGCGGACGTGGGTCTGTGGCTTTTCGACACGGAAAAGCTGCGCGGTGATATTACCGTTGCCGAGGAGGCATTGCGCCACTCCGAGTTTGACCTTCAAAGAGCCGAGGACTCCATGCAGTCGCTTGACGCGCGCAATGCAAAGCTTTACGAGGCATCGCAGAACGGTAAGATCGCGCACTCACAGCTGCTCAATCTTATCAAGGATCAGACAAGCGAGATATTCCGTCTTGAAAGCGAATTCCGCGTAAACGATACCAATATCAGACACACCGACGAGCTTATAGAGAGCACCAAGCAGGCAAAGGCGACCTCACAGAGAGTTCTTGACGAGGAAAAGCAGAGATGTGACGCGCACAATGCCAAAATAGGCGAGCTTGCAGAGAGTGCAAAGTCGGGAGAAGAAAAGCTTGAGGAGCTTGAGGACTCGATATTCGATACCAAGTGTGATATTGATAAGCTTGGTAAGGATATAGACACCATCTTTGCAGACATCAAGGACGCAGAGGAAGAGGCGGTCGATATCAAGGTCAGAATCTCGGTGCTTGAAAACGCGCGCGAGAGCGGAAGCGA
>JAZRFU010000164.1:0-7638 GCA_045643865.1 Eubacteriales bacterium | reverse complement strand
AACGCCATGTGATTGGCAGAGCGCGTCAATATATCTCACCGTCAGGCGCAACGCGACGTGGACTACCTCAAAAAGAAACTGCGCGCGCCGCTTGGGTATAGCATGGAGCACAAGGGCTACTACTATTCCGAGCAGTATTCCCTGCCCCTCGTCTTGTCAAGCGACAACGACGATTCGCTAACCGAGCTCCCCGATAGCATGTCGGGCGCATCTCTGCAAGCAGAAAACACATTTGTGCAGATGCAGATACCCTATACCGCAACCGTCGAGATCGCAGACAAGCTCTCCGTGCTCTCACTCAAAAATTTCATTATATCCAAAGAGCCGCGCAACAGATACGTCTGCGAGTTTCATAACGTAGAACAGTTTTTGAGCGTGCTCATCACCCTGCGCTCCGACTTCAAGATCGTAGAGCCCATGTGGATACGCGAGCGTCTTGTAAAGCTGGCAAAAAACATAATCAAAAACAATTCCGACGACTGATTTTGTTACATAAAGATTGCAAACTCGCAATCAGCGAATTTTTTTCAACTTTTTCAACTTTTTTCAAAAAAGGTATTGACAAACGGTTTTGTTTGTTGTATAATACACGAGTGAGCCGTAATTGGCTCTTATCCAAAGACAGCAGGTTCCCGTAAAAGCGCAAGCCACCCTGCCGAGGAAGAACAAAAATGATATATTTTTGCATTCGTGCATTTATTATCTTTCTTCTCGGCAAAGCTATGCTTTCGGGAAGAAAGATTTTTTTATTTATCACTACGGGAGGTGAAACCAAAATGCCTAGTAATGCAATACTCGAACAAAAGAAACAGGTAGTTGCTGACCTTGCAGAAGAGATCAAGACGAGCTCCGCGGGAGTTATCGTTAATTATCAGGGTATCACCGTTGAAAAGGACACTGCTCTCCGTAAAGCACTTCGCGAAGCAGGCGTTCACTATGTTGTTATGAAGAACACTCTCACAGGCAGAGCTTGTGATATGTGCGGATATAGCGACATTAAGCAGTACCTCAACGGTATGACCGCTATTGCAATCAGCCAGAACGACCCCGTTGCTCCTGCAAAGATCATCAAAGAGTATGCGGACAAGATCGAATCCTTCAACATCCTCGCAGGATACGTTGACGGTGAGGTCATTGATGCTGCCGGCGTACAGAACCTCGCAGAGATTCCCTCCAAGGAAATCCTCCTTGCAAAGTTCCTCGGCTCTATCAAGTCTCCTCTTTACAACTTTGCATACGCAATTCAGGCCATCATCGACAAGGATGGCGAAGATGCTCCTGCAGCTGAAGAAGCAGCAGTTGAAGCACCTGCAGCAGAATAATCATCGCTGCAGATCACGACACCAAAGACACAAAAAACCAAAAAATAATTTAATTACAATTCAGGAGGTAATTTAAAATGGCATCCGAAAAGATTACAAATATTGTTGAAGAAATTAAGACACTTACAATTCTTGAGCTCGCTGACCTCGTAAAGGCAGTTGAGGAAGAGTTTGGCGTATCCGCAGCAGCTCCCGTAGGCGTAGTTGCAGTAGCAGGCGCAGCAGCTCCCGCAGTTGAAGAGAAGACTGAGTTCGACGTTATCCTCACCGGATTCGGCGACAAGAAGCTCAACGTTATCAAGGCAGTTCGTGAGCTCACCGGTCTCGGACTTAAGGAAGCTAAGGACATGGTTGAGGGTTGCCCGAAGCCTGTTAAGGAAGGCGTTGCTAAGGACGAAGCTGAGAAGATCAAGGCAGAGCTCGAAGCAGCTGGCGCAACTGTTGAGATTAAGTAATTTAATCCCCCAGTTTACTACATTAAAAGCATATTTAGCTGTCTGTTAATTTTGGATAACAGATTGAGCCGTGCGGTAATCCGCACGGCTCAATTTTGTTTACAGATAAAGGGAAACGCGGCCGTGGAACACGGTCGATTTTCCGTTTCAATTATTAAAACTCGATCTTCTTTTCGATATAAGCGCGAAGCTCGGCGATCGGTATTCTTACCTGCTCCATAGTATCTCTGTCACGCACGGTTACACAGCCGTCGCCCGCCTTTTCGGCATCGCCAACGGTGTCGAAATCAACCGTGATGCAAAGAGGTGTTCCGATCTCGTCCTGACGGCGATATCTCTTACCGATAGAGCCCGTCTCGTCGAAATCAACGTTGAAGTACTTGGAAAGCTCGCAGTATATCTCGCTTGCCTTATCGGAGAGCTTCTTGGACAGAGGAAGAACTGCCGCTTTAACGGGCGCGATCGCGGGGTGGAAGTGAAGCACAGTTCTGACGTCATTCTTCTCCGCGTCGATAACCTCCTCGTCGTACGCGTCGCAAAGCACTGCAAGCACGCTTCTCTCAACACCCAGTGAGGGCTCGACAACGTAAGGAATGTATCTTTCGTTGGTTTCGGGATCAAAGTATGTCAGATCCTTACCCGACGTATTCTGATGCTGTGTCAGGTCGTAATCGGTACGGTCCGCAACGCCCCAAAGCTCGCCCCAGCCGAACGGGAAAAGGAACTCAAAGTCGGTCGTTGCCTTGGAGTAGAAGCAAAGCTCCTCGGGATCGTGGTCACGCAGACGAATATTTTCGTCGCGGAGACCGATTGAGAGCAGCCACTGATGACAGAAGCTTCTCCAATATGCAAACCACTCAAGGTCGGTTCCGGGCTTGCAGAAGAACTCAAGCTCCATCTGCTCAAACTCACGCACGCGGAAGATAAAGTTTCCGGGGGTGATCTCGTTTCTGAACGACTTACCTATCTGCGCGATACCGAAGGGCATCTTTTTTCTCGTGGTTCTCTGTACGTTTACAAAGTTGGTGAATATTCCCTGCGCGGTTTCGGGGCGGAGATAAACGGTATTCTTTGCGTCCTCGGTAACGCCCTGGAAGGTCTTGAACATAAGATTAAACTGACGGATGTCGGTAAAGTTATGCTTCTTACACGTGGGGCAAGGAATGTTATGCTCCTCAACGAAATCCTTCATTTCAGCGTGAGTAAACGCATCGATGGGCTTTTCAAGCTCGTAGCCCGTTTCTGCACACCAATCCTCAATGAGCTTGTCCGCTCTGAATCTCTCGTGACACTCGCGGCAATCCATCAAGGGATCCGAGAATCCCGCAAGGTGACCCGAAGCTACCCACGTCTGAGGGTTCATAAGAATAGCGGCATCAAGTCCTACGTTATATTTATTTTCCTGAACGAATTTTTTCCACCATGCACGCTTCACGTTATTTTTAAGCTCAACGCCAAGAGGGCCGTAATCCCAGGTGTTAGCCAGACCGCCGTATATCTCGGAGCCGGCGAATATAAATCCGCGTCCTTTGCAAAGGGCGACGATCTTGTCCATGGTCTTTTCAGTATTCTTCATTTCAACCTCAATTCCGTTACCTATGACAGTAACAAATAAATTATAATCCAATTATAGATTTTAACATAAAACCCAATAGTTGTCAAGCGTTTTTATCAACATTACACACTTTTTAGCCACACGCTCGCCCGCATATTCACAAAATGTTAACTGCACATTATCAAAACAGCAACCTTTGGGGGCTGGCGCCATAGTATAATTATAATGAATTATTATGTACATGGATGGACAAATGAAATATCAAAGATTAGATACAATAATTGAAAAGGTAAAGGAAGCGTGTGCGTCGGTAATGCCGATAGCGCTGATAATCCTGCTACTCTCCTTTACTCTGTGTCCCTTGCCAAACGACACGTTTATAGCATTTATAGTCGGAACGTGTCTTTTGACGGTGGGACTGGGCCTTTTCTCTCTTGGAGCCGACCTTTCTATGTCGCGCATAGGCGGACATATCGGTTCAAACCTCACAAAATCGAGAAATATACCGATAATTGCACTGCTCTCATTAATTGTAGGCGTGCTTATCACAATATCCGAGCCGGATCTTCACGTTCTGGCGGGATATACAGGATCTCAAAAATTCTCCTTTATTCTTGCCGTAGCGGCGGGACTTGGCGTGTTTCTGGTGATCGCGGTCATGCGAATAATCTTCAACGTCAAGATGAAATACATACTCGCGTGCGGATATTCGATAATCCTTGTTTTGACACTGATTGCATACGCGAAAGATCCCACGTTCCTCGCCATCGCGTATGATGCGGGCGGCGTGACCACGGGAGCTATGTCCGTTCCCTTCGTTATAGCCATTGGCGCAGGTATTGCCGCGATAAGCTCACAGAATTCGGACGACGATAACAGCTTCGGTCTTATGGCAATCTGCTCCATAGGCCCTATAATTGCAATTCTCGTCATGGGGCTTTGCGGCGGTTTCAAGAACATATCCTACACTCCCCACGATCTGCCCTCGTTTGACAACTCGCAAATGATGGGCGCGGCGTTCGTTTCGGCGATTCCCACAATAGTAAAGGACGTGCTTATGGGACTGCTTCCCATCATCGCATTCTTCCTTATCTACCAGCTTTGCACCGTGCGCGTTCACAGAAAAGAAATGGCGCAGATATTTATCGGAGCGGGCTACACGTTCTTGGGAATGGTGCTTTTCCTTGTAGGCGTAAACGTGGGCTTTATGCCCGTCGGAAGCTTTCTCGGAAGCGCATTCGCAAAAATGGACTACGCGTGGATAGTCATTCCCATCGGAGCCGTGATCGGCTTCTGCATGACGTATGCAGAGCCAGCCGTTGGAGTGCTTGAGCATCAGGTCGAGAGCGCAACGTCGGGTACGATCCCACGGAAAATACTCCCCTTGACCATGGCGCTCGGAGTCGCCGTGTCATCGGGAATTGCAATGACACGAGCGCTGACGGGAATATCCATTATGCCCTTTTTGATAGTCGGCTACGTGCTTGCTATCGCGCTGACGTTCTTCTGCCCCGGACTTTTCACCTCCCTTGCATTTGACGCGGGCGGAGTTGCATCGGGCGTTATGGCGGCAACGTTTTTGCTCCCACTCTCGATCGGTATATGCACGGCGCGCGGAGCGTCGGCAGACGAGATAATGATAGATGCCTTTGGCACTATCGCACTTGTAGCTATGACTCCAACCATCACGATTCAGGTGCTTGGTCTTATCTACAAATCAAAGCGTAAGCACAGCGAGGCAATTGAGGCGGCTCTTGATGACGTCACCGTTATTGATATGCCCGACGGCAAGTCGGCAGGCACCGATACCTTGCCCGAATATGATTGCGATATAATTGAATTCCCTGCCGTAGCATCAAAGAGCACGGCAAACGTAAAATAAATCACGAAAGGAGAGCCACGATGCAAAACGTATATTTGTTTATCACCATCATGAAAAAATCCGATGCAAATGAATTTGCACAGTTCTATCTTTCGCGTGACGCCGCGCCCATATACAGCTCGATCTGTCAGGGCGCCGCGGCGTCGGAAACGCTCAGCTTGCTCGGACTTGAAAAATCCGAAAAGGTGCTTATGCAATCCCTCGTTCCTCATAACAAGGTCAAGGAGCTTTGCGATGATCTCACCCACAAAATGAGCATCGACCTCCCCGATCGAGGCATAGCGCTTGCCATACCTCTTGCGAGCATCGCATCAAGGCGCGTGCTCAATCATATCGTTAAGGACACGAGCGAGGAAAACACCGAGCATAATGACACACTTGAAAGGAAAACGGAAATGGAGCTTGTAATATCCATCTGTGCAAAGGGACACAGTGATGAAATAATGAAGGCCGCAAGAAGCGCAGGCGCGCGCGGCGGCACTATAATAAAGGCGCGCGGAACCGCGGGCGAGGGCACGGATATGTTCTTTGGAATGGCTATATCCGACGAAAAGGAGATAACGTACATAGTTGCAAAAAAGGAGCAGCGCAGCGACATAATGAAGGCAATCGCATCATACACCTATGCCGATAACGCGCACCCCATCGTATTCTCTCTCCCCGTAACCGAAACCGCAGGATTCAGATTGTTAGACTGATAAATATATAAAAATCACCGCTTCTGCATTTGGCAGTAGCGGTGATTTGTCTTTTATTCGTCTATCGAGTTAAGCTTGCTTAACTTCTCCCTCTCGGACTATAAGATTTGCGCATCCGTTGCGCTTGACGTCAAGGATCGCCTGCTCTCCGCCCACCAGAATACTCTCGCGGCGCGCCGCACCGATACCGAACGGCTTTCCCTTTACTGCAAAGGAATCTCCATCTACAACAAGCACGGTCTTTCCCGTCAAGGACGAGTATTTATACTCAACGACGATCTCTTTTTCCTCGATCGTCACTATCCATCTCTGTTTTTTCATGTTTCACATTCTCTCCAATACAAAATCATAGATTTTCGCCGTTTGTACGAATGACCTCTCCGTAAAACGCCGCCGAATCCTTGAGCGTGCGCTCACAGGTGCGGAAATCAACGTATATAAGTCCAAATCTCTTGCCGTAGCCCTCTGACCACTCGAAATTATCGATAAGCGTCCAATACTGATACCCCAGAACGTCCGCACCCTCGTCAACCGCACGCTTGAGCGCGCGCAGATAGCGCGTCATAAAGTCGATTCTCTGGGGATCGTGCACCTTGCCGTCCAGCATAACAAAGTCGGTGTTTGCCATACCATTCTCGGTAATCATGAGCGGCAGCCCGTATCGCTCGCCCAAAAACTTGACGGGCCAGTACAGCGTGTCGGGGTCGATCACCCAATCCATCGACGTGCGGGGCATTCCGTGATATTCGCGGTCAGTCGCCGTATTCTGCGGTGCGCAGTAGTTGACAAGCAAGGTGTATATGTTAAATCCAAAGAAATCAAGCGGCTGATTGATGATATTCATATCATCATCGCTGAGAAATTCCATACCAGACGGACGTCTACCAAGCACCGTGGGATCACACCACCACGTAATATTGGTCGATGAGCCCTCCGGAAAGGTCGCCGCGCGTGCGCGCTCGATCTCGTCGGGTGAGTCATTCTTGGGTGATGCGCTGTCGGCAGTAGGCGCCAGACCTATTTTAAGCGGTCTTTTAGCGCACTCGCGCATTTTCATGACAGCATAGCCATGAGAGAGCAAAACGTGGCGAGAAATGGCTTTTACGCGTTCCTCGCCGACCTGCAAAAACGGCGCGTGACCTCCGCAGCCGTGTCCGAGCCAAACAAAGCACTGCGGTTCATTGAACGTAACCCAATACGTCACCTTGTCGGAAAGTGCCTCGACCATAACGCGCGCGTATTCGGTGAAATGCTTAATAATTTCGGGATTTTCCCAGCCGCCGCGCTCAAAAAGCCACATGGGCAGATCCCAGTGATAAAGCGTGCATATCGGCTCAATTCCTGCCGCAACCAGCTCATCAACAAGATCAATATAAAACCGCAAGCCCTTTTGGTTGACAACACCGCTAGCGTCGGGGAAAATTCTCGCCCAGCTGACCGAAAAGCGATAGCTTTTAAGCCCGATCTGCTTCATAAGTGCCACGTCCTCGCGGAATCTATGGTAGTGATCGCACGCCACACGGGCATGATCGCCATGCGCGATATGTCCGTCTATAAGAGCGTCCCAGATGCTCGGCGTTTTGCCGTCCTCAAGATACGCTCCCTCTATCTGATGAGCCGCGGTCGCCGCGCCCCACAAAAAACCCTTGCGAAATCCCATCAATAAAACCTCCGCGTGTAAAATAGCATGAATACGCCGAAAATGTCCGCGCATACACCTTTATTT
>JAZRFU010000163.1:0-15966 GCA_045643865.1 Eubacteriales bacterium | reverse complement strand
GCCGGGCTTAACGTCGGAAACGATGTCGTACTTGTTGATGTATGCCTGGTTGTGACATGCAACGAAATCTGCCTTGTTGATGTAGTAGGGAGATTTGATTGCCTTGTCACCGAAGCGGAGGTGAGAAATGGTGATACCGCCGGTCTTCTTGGAGTCGTACTGGAAGTATGCCTGAATATACTTGTCGGTGTGGTCACCGATGATCTTGATGGAGTTCTTGTTTGCACCAACGGTACCGTCGCCGCCGAGACCCCAGAACTTGCATGCGATAGTGCCTGCGGGAGCGGTGTCGGGAGCGGGCTTTTCTTCGAGAGAGCAGCCGGTAACGTCATCTACGATACCGATAGTGAAGTTTGCCTTGGGCTTGTCTGCCGCGAGGTTCTCATAAACTGCGAAAACAGAAGCGGGAGTAGTATCCTTGGATCCAAGACCGTAACGTCCGCCAACAACGGTTGCCGCAACGCCCTGAGTTGCAAGAGCGGTAACAACGTCGAGGTAGAGGGGCTCACCGAGAGAGCCGGGCTCTTTGGTTCTGTCGAGAACTGCGATCTTCTTTGCGGTTGCGGGGATAGCCGCAACAAGACGCTCTGCAGAGAAGGGACGGTACAGACGTACCTTTATAAGACCAACCTTTTCGCCATTAGCGGTGAGGTAGTCGATAACCTCTTCGATAACGTCACAAACAGATCCCATAGCAACGATAACGCGATCAGCATCGGGAGCACCGTAGTAGTTGAAGGGCTTGTAATCCGTGCCGAGCTTTGCGTTAACCTTGTCCATATATTCCTCAACGATCTCGGGGAGAGCGTCGTAGAACTTGTTGCACGCCTCTCTGTGCTGGAAGAAGATATCTCCGTTTTCAGCAGAGCCGCGGAGTGCGGGATGGTTAGGATTAAGGGAGTGGTTACGGAATGCCGCAACAGCGTCCATATCGAGCATTTCTTCAAGATCCGCATAGTCCCACGCCTCGATCTTCTGGATCTCGTGAGAGGTACGGAAGCCGTCAAAGAAGTTAAGGAAGGGAACGCGTCCCTTGATAGCTGCAAGATGTGCTACTGCGCCCAGCTCCATAACTTCCTGAGGGTTGGTGTTTGCCAGCATAGCGAAACCGGTCTGGCGGCACGCCTAAACGTCGGAGTGGTCACCGAAAATGTTGAGCGCATGAGAAGCAACGCAACGAGCGGAAACGTGGAATACCGCGGGGAGAAGCTCACCTGCGATCTTGTACATGTTGGGGATCATCAAAAGAAGACCCTGAGATGCGGTATAGGTGGTGGTGAGTGCGCCGGATGCAAGAGAACCGTGAACGGTACCTGCAGCACCTGCCTCAGACTCCATCTCCATTACCTTTACCGTTGTTCCAAAAACGTTTTTAAGACCCTGAGCTGCCCACTGGTCAGTGTAGTCAGCCATAGGGCTGGAAGGAGTTATGGGGTAGATACCCGCAACTTCTGTGAAGGCATAGCTTACATGAGCGGCCGCCTGGTTACCGTCCATGGAAAGCTTTTTTCTTTGAATTGCCATGTTTAAGATTCCTCCTAAAAAATTATATTAATTTATTTTTAAGCACATAGGAAATTACTACTTACAAATAGGCATAGTAATCCACCTTTTATAATATCATATTTTAATTAAAATGTAAAGGGTTTTTTGAAAAAACACAGCGCAAAAAACGAATTTTACGCTTTTTATAAAAATAAAATCAAATATGTGCCCGAAACGCGCCCCCCGTAATCAGAAAAAATTGGAATTTCAAAAAAATATTGACAGAATAGAAAAAAAGTGCTATAATTTAGGAGTCTTATAAAAAGGCCAAAATTTTTTAATTTTTAAGGAGCTTTACTATGACTGCAGAAAACAAAAAGAATGTAGCAAGCAGCGCAATTGCAGGAAGCTTTAAGTCGCCGTTGTTTTTGGCAATAGCAATATGCTTTTCCGTAATGTTCGTGGCTGTGCTCATCACAACACTTACTATGGGTCTTGGTCTCGTTACCATTCTCGCGCTTATATTCTCGGGTGTATCCACCCTTTGCGCTTGGCTCTTGTTTGCAACTCCCTTTAGCAAGGGTAAGCTTAAGAACCTTCGCCTTTACATGGCTTACAGAAAGATCATGAACACCTTCGCGATCATCTTCGTATCCATCCTTGGTGCGATGATCGTTGCAGGATGTCTGGTTCTCTCTTTCATGAGCGACATTATTAAAAACGACCTTATCCCCGTTCTTGAGAACGACATAAAGCCGCTTCTCGGCGAGGTTGCTGAGCTTAACGAGCTGCTCAACTCTGAGGATGTTGAAGAGGGAGAGGTTGATCTCAAGGCAATTCTTGAAGCACTTTCCGGCGAGGAACTGAGCGAAGAGGATTATCAGGAGATCCTTGATGAAATGGAATATAACGTAGGCGTTGACCTTGAGGAAAACGCAGAGGCAATTGCAGCAACTATGGCAACTATCGCATCTATCGCTGAGGATCTTAACGATCCTGAAAAGTGGGATGCATTCATCGAGATTCTTGAAACCGACTTCATGATGATCGCTATCATTGTTGCGATCGCTTACGTTGTTGTTATCGTTGGTCTTACCTTTGTAAGCAGCGCAAGCAAGAGAACCTCTAAGTACATAAAGGCATTGGCGAAGAACGAGGACACCGACAGAAAGCCCCCCTTCATCATTGCATTTATCGGCGCAGGATTCTTTGCTATATTTGGACTTATCTGCTTCATTTTCAGCGCATTTATGGGAATTTCCGCGCTTGTATATGCGGCAACCATCGTTCTCTTTGCTCTGTTCTTCAAGCAGATCAAGGAAGACCGTGAGGAGGAAAGCGCTCGCATCGCAGAAATCGTGGACGCTCCCGTATTCGAGGAAGCTCCCGTAGCTGAAGAAGCTCCCGTATTCGAGGAAGCACCCGTTGTTGAGGAAGCACCTGTTGCAGAGGAAGCACCCGTAGCAGAGGAAGCACCCGTTGAGGAATAATTCATTTGAACAATAAATTTGACCGCCCTTGCATAAGGGCGGTCTTTTCTGTTTTGAAATCAAAAATAGACGATTGAATTTTGATTTGTCGGCACATAAACGGGCGATCACAGATCGCCCCTACGGTTGAAAGATAACGTCACTCTCTATACCCGTAGGGGCGAACTGTGTTCGCCCGTAATATTTCTATAAATTCCAATTTATGAACAACTAATAGTATAAAAAAGTCCTTTAAATTAATGAAAAAAGACAAAAGTTTGGTTTGTTATTGACAAGTAGCGAGAAACTCTATATAATATATTTGAAATATAAGATAAATGAAACGGAGACACCTATGAACTCTAAATTGTTTGAATATATAAGAAAATCGCCAACACCGTATCATGCGTGCAAAACGGCGGCAGATATGCTTATCGCGGCGGGATATACCGAGCTTTACGAGGGCGAAAGATGGGATATTACAGTCGGCGGCAAATATTTCACTCGCCGCAATGGCTCGTCGATAATCGCATTCCGCGCGCCCAATGCCTCCGTTGGCGGCTTTATGATAACCGCATCGCACAGCGACAGCCCTTGCTTCAAGATCAAGGAAAATGCCACTCTCTCTGATGGCGCTTACACGCGTCTATCAAGCGAATCCTACGGTGGATCTATATATTCCTCTTGGCTGGATCGCCCCTTGAGCGTTGCGGGCAGAGTTGTGGCAAAGAGCGAAAAGGGAATACAGATAAAGCTCGTGGACACGGTCGAACCGTGTGCGATAATCCCTAACGTTGCCATTCACATGAACAGACAGATAAACTCGGGCTATGCATATAACGCGGCAGTTGATCTTGTTCCGCTTTTTGACGTGGCGGACACAAAAGAGAGCTTCAAGCAAATGATTGCCCGACTTGCAGACGTTGCCGAGGACGATATTATTTCTACCGATCTTTATCTTTATAACGGTCAGAGCGGAGCGGAAATGGGCGGACTTATCTGCTCGCCCCGACTTGACGATCTCCAATGCGCGTTTGCTACGCTTTGCGGCTTTATTGAGGCGGATAAGTCAAGCTCTACACCCGTATGGGCGATGTTTGATAACGAAGAGGTGGGAAGCTCGACCAAGCAGGGAGCGGCATCTACGTTCCTTTGCGACGTGCTTGAGCGCATAGCGGCGGCGCTTGGTGCTGACGGCGAGGAGTACAAGGTGGCGGTAGCCAACGGCCTTATGCTTTCGTGCGATAACGCTCACGCAATTCATCCCAATCATCCCGAATACTCCGACAAAAACCATACCTCAAAGCTCAACGGCGGTATCGTTATAAAATACAACGCAAATCAGAAATATACCACCGACGCAATATCCGCAGGACTGTTGAAGCTCATTTGTGAGCGCGCCGACGTTCCTGTACAGACCTATGCAAACCGCGCCGATATGCCCGGTGGCTCGACGCTTGGAAACATATCCACCGCGCAGGTTTCAATAAACACGGTCGACATTGGACTTGCCCAGCTTGCAATGCACTCGTCTTATGAAACCGCGGGCGCATGCGACACCGAGTATATGGCACGCGCAGTTAAAAAATTTTATTCAAGCGCGGTAAAAATGACCGAAAACGGCTACGATATCATATAATTTACCCGTTGGGAAGGAAAAAATCAAAATGAACTCAAATTTTGTATGGAAAAAGGCAAGCGCCGACGATAAAAACACAAATGTGATCTTCTGGTTGGAGATAGAGTGCGCAAAGGCGCAAAGGGTCGAGCTTACAATGTCCGCAATAGACATTTACAAGCTTTACGTCAATGAAAAATTCGTGCTTTTCGGCCCTGCAAGAGCGGCGCTGGGATATTCACGCTCCGACTCGGTTGAGATCGAGCTTTGCAAGGGTAAAAACCGCATCGCCGTGGTTGCAACCAGCTACGGAATAGGTACGTTTAGCCACACCAAGCAGCAGCCCTTCTTCTACTGTGAATTTGTAGCTGACGGCAAAAATTATACCGCCACGGATTTCCGTGTTTACTCCTATGACAGCCGCGTAAAAAAGGTGCAGAGATACAGCTATCAGCGCGCTTTCTCGGAATACTACGTGCAGAGCGAGGATCTTATGACGATGCTCGCCGCGCCCTCAAAATACTTTGAGGAGCTGGAGCTTGTGACCGTTCCCACGCTGCCTATCATAGACAGACGAGTGCCGATGCCCAAAAGAGATCTCACTGTCATATCCGAGCCGACAAGCGCAGGTGATGCTAATTTCAATGACGCAAAGCAGGTAGAGCAGCGCCGCTTTATCGACATTGTAAATCCCACGTTTGAATATTATCCGAGAGCGGAGCTTCGCGAGTGTACCATCGACTACGTATCAAAGCTCGACTTTGTAAAGACCGATGCAAACGGCAAAAATCTCGGCGCAGGCAAGTACGCGTTCTATGATTTCGGTCGCAACGTAACGGGATTTTTCGGACTTTCCGTCAACGTAAAGGAAAAGGCGGAGATATATTATACATACGAGGAAATGCAGCGTGACGGCATCATAAACTTTATGAGAAACGACACCTGCAACGTAATAAAATGGGAGCTTGATGAGGGACACTACGACCTTGAGAGCATTGACATTTACGAGGGACGCTTTGTTCAGGTCATCGTGCGCTCGGGAAGCATTGAAATCGAGGGCGTTACCGTTCGCGCGGCAGAAAACCCCGATCCGTACAATCTTGAGTTCGATTGCGCCGACGAGGAGGTTGTAACCATTATAAACGCCGCGAAAAATACGCTGGCGCAGAACGGACTTGATCTGTTTATGGACTGCCCCGGACGCGAAAGATCGGGCTGGATCAACGATATATTCTTTACCAGACGCGCATCAGAGGTGCTGACGGGTAACTACAAAATAGAGAAGAACTCGCTTGAAAACTACGCGCTTTGCGAGCAGAATCCCTCTCTCCCCGACGGTATGATCCCCATGTGCTATCCCGCGGATCATTTTAACGGCGAATTTATCCCTAACTGCGCTATGTGGTACGGAATAAACACTTGCGAATACTGTGTAAAGACGGGCGACGACGCGTTTGCAACGCAGATCAAGGATCAGATATACGCAATAATCAAGTATTTTGAGGATTTTGAGAACGAATACGGACTTATCGAATCGCTCAAGTCGTGGGTGTTCGTAGAGTGGTCGGAGGCAAACTCCAAGCCCTTCGTTTCGGGACTTAATTTCCCGTCCAACATGATGTATCAGGCGATGCTTGAGGCGGTTGCAAAGCTTTACGGCGACGACAAAATCGCGGGGAAGGCGGCACAGATGAGAGAAAATATCATCAAGTTGTCGTATAACGGTGAATTTTTCGAGGATAACCTTGTTCGCGAGGACGGAAAGCTTGTATCCAAGTCGCACATAAGCGAGGCGTGCCAGTACCACGCGTTCTATTTCGGTCATGCCGACAAGAACAGTCATCCCGAGCTTTATGAGCTTCTCAAGACCACGTTTACTCCCGACAGAGATAAAGCGACTACATATTCCAACATAGACAAGGCGAATATCATAACGGGACTTATGATGCGTCTGTTTATCTGGCTGCGCGACAATGAAAGAGCAAGAGCGGTCAAGGAAACAAAGCAGATATTCGGTCCTATGGCGGCGCTTACGAGCACGCTTTGGGAAAACACGGGCTATCACGCAAGCTGCAACCATGGTTGCGCATCCTATGCCGCGTACGTGCTTGTGCGCGCATATACGGGCTTTAACGGCCTTGTTGGCGGTATGCCCACGTTTGAGGACGAGTATCTCGGCGAGGATTGCTCAATGAAGCTGCCCTTGGAGAAGGGAACGCTTTACCTCACCGTTAATAACGGCGTTCGTGAGTGGAGAGTTGAATAATTAAAAATTACATAAAAAGAAAACCCAACCGCCGAGTCAAGCGACTCGGCGGTTGAGTTTATTTCATTTAATAATATAGCTCAAACGGCGATATTAGTTTCTGATGTTCTTATAGAGAGGTCCGTAAGCTGCGCAAGCGCGGTAGTCCTGACCTTCCTTATCCATACCGAATGCATTCCATGCTGCAGGACGGAAGATCTGCTCTGCGGGAACGTTGTGCATGCATACGGGGATACGGAGCATGGAGCAGAGAGTAATGAGGTCTGCGCCGATGTGGCCGTAGGAGATAGCACCGTGGTTAGCACCCCAGTTGTTCATAACCTCGTAAGCGGTCTTGAATGCGGAGCCGTCCTTGCCGTCGCAGCGAGGTGTGAACCATGTGCAGGGCCAAGTGGGGTCGGTTCTCATCATGAGCGTCTTGGTTACGTCGTCGGGAAGCTGAACGGTCCAACCCTCTGCGATCTGGAGAACCGGTCCGAGTCCCTTAACGAGATTAAGACGGATCATAGTCGCGGGCATTTCCGCTCTGGTTGTGAAGGAGGAGGAGAATCCGCCACCTCTGAAGTAGCCGTTATCAGCTGCGGGCCAAGTTGTAGCCGCGGTCATGGTTTCGATATCCTCTTCGGTTACCTCCCACCACTTCTTCATAACAGCGTTGCCGTTTTCGTCGCGGCACTCACCGCAAGCGTCAAGCGCGGTTGCACCGGAGTTGATAAGGTGGATAAATCCGCCGTTTTCCTTTGCAACACCGTCAACCACATATCCGGAAGCTCTCTTGCATGCTTCGGGCGACCAGTAGGTACGAACGTCGGAGAACATCTGCGCACGGTTGGTGAGCAGCTTCATAAAGAGCATGCCAAGACCGTTGAGAACGTCGTTCTCGGTTGCGAGTATGTAGGGCTCACGAGCGCCGTTGTGGTCGCACGTGGAGTTGAGAAGTGCCTCGGGGAAGTCACAGTTGGGGTAGAAGTCAGTCCACTGACGCTGACCCTGGAAGCCACCCGCGATAGCGTTGTGACCAACCATTTCTTCCTCACAACCTTCGGGAAGGTTGGGATTGCCGTTAAAGAGGTCCTTGATGATGCAGTACATCTTTGCAAGGAAGTCCCACTGCTCCGCCTTCTTTTCGTCGGAGGTCTTTACGAATTCGGGGTTCTTGTCCCAGCCCTCTTTGCAGTGCTCCTTGATCCATGCCTTTGCCTTTTCAACCTCGGCTGCATCATAGATGCCCTCGCTCATTCGACGGATGATCTCAACCTCGTCAACAGATTCAACTCTCATGCCGAGATATTCCTCGATAAATGCGGAATCAATGATAGAACCGCCAATACCCATGCAGATAGATCCGATCTGGAGATAGGACTTGCCTCTCATGGTAGCAGCTGCAACTGCTGCGCGACCGAAGCGGAGAAGCTTTTCCTGTACGTCCTCGGGAATGTTGGTAACCTCGTCAAGATTCTGAACGTCGTGACCGTAGATGCCGAATGCGGGAAGTCCCTTCTGTGCGTGAGTTGCGAGAACGGATGCAAGGTAAACTGCACCGGGACGCTCGGTTCCGTTGAAGCCCCAAACACCCTTAATGGTCATGGGATCCATGTCCATGGTCTCCGAGCCGTAGCACCAGCAGGGAGTAACGGTGAGAGTGATGTCAACGCCCTCTCTCTTGAATTTTTCAGCACACGCTGCGCTTTCGGCAACGCGACCGATAGTGGTGTCTGCGATAACTACCTTAACGGGATCGCCGTTAGAGTAGCAGATGTTTTCTTCAAAAAGCTTTTTAGCGGCCTGAGCCATAGCCATGGTCTGATCCTCAAGACTCTCACGAACCTTAAGGGGACCGCGACGACCGTCAATAGTCGGTCTGATACCGATTACGGGATAACCGCCGATAAGTCTGTTCTTTGCCATAATTTTCCTCCAATTTTTAGAGATTTTGTATATATCGTGGCATTGCTGCCTTGTTTTCGAATTTAGAATGATGGTAGTGTAAATAATTGCTAAAAAAATACAAGCGGCCTCTCCCTGACATATGAGAGGGAGAGGCCAAAATTTTATTTAATCAGAAAATCTGATTTTTATTCTTTTTGAGCTTTCGCCCTGTTTGAATTAAAAACGCGTTATAAATTAACCTTCGTAAACGAGGTTGTCAGCGATCATCTGATCAACGTTGGAAGCATCCCACCATGCACCGCTGATGTCAACCTTCTGGGTAATGGTCTTGCCTTCAAGCGCGAATACTGCCTGCTCAACTGCCTGGAAACCGATCTGGAAGGAGTCCTGAGCAACTGCACCTACGAGCTTAGGACCGGAGGTTGCCTTCATCCAAGCGATCTGCTTGGAACCAGCGTCGTAACCGCAGAACTTAATTGCGTCGTACTTGTTGCCTGCAGCGCCGATTGCGTCGTAAACCTGCTTAACAACACCTTCATTTGTCATGAAGATAGCGTCTGCGCCCTTCTCATAGAGTGCCTCGAGAGCGGTCTTGTATGCCTGATCAGCATCGCCGGGCTTAACTTCCTTGGTGATGGTGTACTTGCCTGCGGTGGTGGCGTCAGCGTCAGCGAGAGCCTTGAACTTGTCTTCAAATCCCTTCGCTCTGTCAATACCGGTCTGTGTTTCGTCGTGCTGGATGATACCTACAACGTATCCGCCGTTGGATGCAGCGATGTCTGCCTTGATAGCAGCAAAGAAGTTGGTTGCAGCAAGCTCAGCTGCCTTGTAGTTGCTGGTTGCAACGAGAGAAACGAGGGGGTTCTTGCCTGCCTTGTCGAGAGCAGCGATGTCGTCAGCCCAGATACCGGAGTCAAAGTGAACTACGGGAGTTCCGTTGTCCTTTGCGGTGGAGAGCATGTCAACAAATCCGGTACCGATGGTAGCAAGAACGATCGCGTCTGCCTTGTTGGAGATAGCGGTCTGAACCATTTCCATCTGAGAGGGAAGGTCCTTTGCGGACTCGGAAGCGGGACCACGGAAGGTGATCTTGTAGCCATACTTTTCGCCTGCTGCTTCTGCGCCGGCCTTAACGGACTGCCAGAAAACGTGGGACTCGCCCTTAGCGATAACTGCAATGGTCTTTTCCTGCGTGGTGTTGCAGCTTGCAAAAACGATTACAAGCATGGAAATTGCGAGAATGAGTGCTAAAAACTTTTTCATGTTTTTTCTCCTTGTTTAAATATTTATGTAAACGGATTTCCGTTACACTTCGTTTTTTGTGACTCAAAGAGCGGCGAGCTGATCCTCAAGGGATTTAATAGCTGCGTTCTTTTCTTCGAGTGAGAGGGACTTGTTTGCTATTACGCTGTTGATCTCGTCCTCAATGTTTGCGGCGTTGATCTTGCGCGCCTTCTTTGCGGCGGTCTTTTCGTTGTCGATCTTGACCTTAGCTGCGCGCTTTGTCTTAAGAACGTCCATAAGTACTGCAACAACAACGATGATACCGGTGAGAACGAAGGTTACGTATGTAGAGTTGAGGTTGAGCTCGAATCTTGCGAGAACGAAGTTCAAACCACTTCTGATAACAACGAGCATGATGTTACCGATTACGCTTCCGGCAATCGAGGCAACGCCACCTGCTGCGCTGGTTCCGCCGATGTAAACACCTGCGATAGTGTCAAGCTCCATTCCGTTACCGGTAGCTGCTGCTACAGTGGGGAAGGATGCTGCCCAGAATATTGCCGCAATACCTGCAGCCATACCGCCGATCGTGTAAGCGATTATCTTGTATGTGTCGGTGTTGATACCGGAAAGGCGGGTTGCCTCCTCGTTACTTCCTATAGAAAGAATGTATCTACCGATTTTGCACTTATACATAAGGTACATGCAAACAAGAGTGAAACCGAGAACCCAGAAAAGTCCGGTGGGAATTCCGTCGGCATTGGAGAAGGTTCTCTTGAACCAAACTCCATCATCTTCAGGTCTGCTGAAGAAGAAAATGTTAGGAATAGCGGCGATGATTGCGCTAAGACCTCTGGAGATCATCATCGTTCCGAGTGTCGCGATAAATGCGGGAAGCTTGAGCTTTGCAACAAGCAAGCCGTTGATAAGTCCAAACAACGTTCCGATGGCGATCATCACAGGGATGGTTGCCCAAAGAGGCATGCCTTCCATATAAAGCTTACCGGCAATTACTGCGGATGCGATACAAACCGTACCTATCGACAGATCGATTCCGCCGGTTGCGATTACAAATGTGACACCGAGTGCCATAATGGCGTAGGGCGCAAGCGACTGAGTCATACTTACTATGTTACTCGTGCTAACAAAGTTGGGGTTCAATGCTCCAAAAATTGCAACAAGCACAACAAGGGCGCCGACCACTATAAGGTTCTGCTTACCCTTTGTGGAAATGAAATCCACAAGACTGTTTTTTGTTCTTCTTATGCCTCTGTTGAGGCCGTTATAATATTTCATTAAATTATTCCTCCCTCATCGTAGCGTATTTCATGATAGTTTCCTGCGATGCATCTGCGATATCGAGGTTGGCTGTGATGCGACCCTCGCACATAACTATTACTCTATCACTGAGGCGCTGTATTTCTGCAAGCTCGGAAGAAATCATGATAACTGACTTTCCTTGAGATGCGAGCTCCTCCATAAGAGCATACATTTCACTCTTTGCACCGATATCTATTCCTCTTGTCGGCTCGTCGAATATGAAAATATCCGAGTTTCTGAGAAGCCAACGAGCTATGATGACTTTTTGTTGGTTACCGCCCGACAGATTTTTGAGTATCTGCTTCATTGAGGGGGTTTTCGTTTTAAGCTTTGCGTTTTCTATCTTTGCTGCTTTTTCAATTGCGGCGTCGTCTATCCAACCTGCCTTTATGTAATCGTCAAGCGAGCTGAGAGCAGAGTTCTCGGCAACCGATTTGTCAAGCAACAGTCCGTATCTCTTTCTATCCTCGGAAAGATAGCAGATACCGAGATTTACTGCCTGGCTGGGGGCCTTTATGTTGACCTTTTCGCCATTCATATAAATTTCTCCGGAATTTACGGGGTCTGCGCCGTAAATAGCACGTGCAACCTCAGTTCTTCCTGCGCCCATAAGGCCGGAGAAGCCAAGTATCTCTCCGCGACGAAGCGTAAAGGATACGTCGCGAATTTCCTTTCCTCTTGAAAGGTTCTTAACCTCAAGCACTACGGGAGCGTCTGCAGGAACTGTGCTCTGCTCCTTCTTGTCACCGTATATAACTCGGCCAACCATCATCTTTACAATTTCATCCTTGGTGGTGTCTGCCGTGTTAACGGTTCCAACGTATTCGCCGTCACGCATTACGGTGATTCTATCGGAAATTACGTTTATCTCATCCATACGGTGAGATATGTAGATCATTCCGATGCCCTTGCTGCGAAGATCTCTCATTATTTTAAAGAGCTCCTCAACCTCAAGCTGTGTGAGCGCTGCGGTGGGCTCGTCAAGAACGAGAATTTTTGCATCGCGCGAAACCGCCTTTGCGATCTCGACCATCTGCTGTTTACCTACGGTGAGTGTTCCGAGAATTGCGGAGGGATCGATCTTTACACCGATCTTTTTGAAAAGCTCTGCTGCGTCCTTTTCCATCTTCTTGTCATCGATGAAAGGACCGTTCATGGACTCTCGACCTATGTAGATGTTTTGAGCAACCGTGAGATGATTCATCATGTTAAGCTCCTGATGGATCATGCTGATTCCGGCTACCTGGGATTCTTTAATGTTTGAAAAATTAACGGATTTGCCAAAAAGGACTACATCTCCTGCATCTCTTTTATGGATACCGCAAAGCACTTTCATAAGTGTCGATTTGCCGGCGCCGTTTTCGCCCATAAGCGCATGTACTTCACCGCTTCTTAAATCGAAATGAACACCCTTGAGCGCATGAACACCATGGAAGCGCTTGTCTATGCCGTTCATTTCAAGTAACAAATTCTGCGTCATGAAATACCCCCTTTCTCTTGTCACATATAATTGTACAATTTTTCACAATTCTTTTCAATATCTCAAAATGCAAAAAAAATCACAAAAATAAACACAAAATTTTTTGTTTATCTCTTGTCAAACTATATTAAATATGTTATAATGTATATAGACGTTGATGAAAAAATAGTAAAAAACGACTATTTTTTCGCGAAGATGTTGTCCAATTTTAATAAAAATATGCAAAACCCTAAAAAGCATCAAAAAGCAATAATCGACATACTTTTGGGCAATATACACAAATTCACATATACAAATTTGGAGATAATGAATGAAAAACCAGCCGTTTAACCCGTCGGGAGAGAGTAAAAAAATAGGATATTCAAAGGTTGACGTTATCAAGCTTGATACAAAATGTCTGTATGCAGGAAAGCTGGAGCGCATCAAGCAGTGGAAGGAGCAGAGCCACAGTCACCCGTTTTGCGAGATAATGTTCGTTTTGTCGGGCGGCGGACAGGTCCACTTGGGCGAGGAAGCGTACGATATAAAAAAGGGAGATATTATTGTGTATAATCCCAACGTCGTACACAGCGAGTCGTCGTCGGGCGAATCGGGACTTGAGCTTGCCTTCTTCGGCATCACCAATTTTAAGATAGGCAACCTGCCGTCCGACTATATGCTTGATTCGGGCGCGTGTCCTGTGCTTCGTTCGGGGAAGGACGACGGAAAATTCGAGTTTTATTTCCGTTCGCTTGTTGAGGAGGTGTACGAGGAGCAGCAGTACAGTGAGCTTATGGCGAAATACTGGGCGCGCCTTATCCTCATCGGAATTCTGCGCCTTGCCAACATTTCCGAGGCAAAGTTTGTAACCAACGCGATATTTACTCGCATACACCACTATCTTTCCAAGCATTTTGTCGAGATAGAGTCGATGGATCAGATCTGCGAGGATCTCAATATAAGTAAATACTATCTTTCGCACGTTTTCAAAAAATATATGGGAATTCCACCCATGCAGTACGTTACCACCAAGCGCATCTCTCACGCCAAGAAGCTGCTTGAGGAAACCGACCTGTCGGCGACGGCGATCGGTGAGGCGTGCGGATACAAGGACCACGTTCTGTTCTTCAAGGCATTCAAAAAGGTTGAGGGAGTTACGCCTTCGACATATAGAAAGCAGACCGGAGGGCCAAAGATGAGTATTCCGGAGAATAAGTAATTTACATAAAAAAAGAGCAAGCCATCAGGGCTTGCTCTTTTTGCTGATTATTCGGATTTGATTGATTTTTCCTCTCGCTTTAAGCGAATCAAATATATGACCGACGAAACCATATTGAAGCTCTCGCAGAGCAGTCCGCCCAGAGAGAAGTTGAATATGTTGTGAACTATCCACGCGGGTGACATATAGACGATCTGTGAGTAGCGGATGTGCTTGGAGTTGCCAAGCCACATAAACACACTCATAACGACCAGCGCGATAAAGGGAATTGCCGCAAGAATTATCTGCGGTATGCTGTGATCGAGGAACAGGGAGAACGCGAAGCATGCGGTGTAAAGTATCTCTACCACAACAAGCTTCCATTTTTTACCCGTATCCTTTGAGAACAGAAGACCGCGCACAAGATTTGCAAGGTTGAAGAAGGCGCCGCCGTATGCATTTATCATTATGAAATTGATAAAGAACATAAAGCTACCGATGCCCTGCATTAGAAAGAAATTTCTGTTCTTCTTGCACTGGAACGATGCGACAATTATCACAAGACCGACTATGCCGAATGCCTGCGCGATTATGTCAATAATGTTGCCCGAAAGACCGAGCGCACTTATTAAAAACTCTTTCATATTATCAGATTACGCCCTTTTGGAGCATTATGTTCGCGTAAACTGCGCCCTCGCCCGTAGCTACGATGCAGTAGCACTTCTTTGCCTCGTCGTAGAAGTCAAAACGGTCGATGTTGCCAAGCGCATCCTTGCCGCGCGCGTCGTGCTTTGTGATTACCTCGGCGTAGGTGTCCCATATGGGAGTAGCGATCTTGCCGACGTCGCAGTCCATAAGCTGCATGAGAGTAGCGGGCTTTTCAACGTAAGCATCGAGGGGCATAACGGTGAGGATCGCGTCAAGCACCTCGGGAATGCCGTGTCCGTCCATGCGGATAACGATGCAGTCCTTACCCATGGATTCAGCGGGGAAGTTGCCGTCAGCGATAACGATGCGGTCGGAGTGACCCATCTCGCAAAGCACCTTGAGAAGCTCGGGGGAAAGAATTTTCGGAATACCTTTAAGCATATTTTCATACCTCGTAATTTCTTTAATTTTTTTCATTGTAACACAAAAAAATATGCTTGTCAAGGCATAAAAAATGAGTAAAATGAAGCAAAAAAGCACAACAAATTGAAAAAAGCCGCTAAAAAGAGCAAAAAAGCCGCCATTTCGGCGGCTTTTTCTCAATTTGACTTATTTCAGCTTTATTCTTATATCTCCCGTGTCGGTGATGATCTCGCATCTGCCGCCCGTGAGAGTTTTGGGCACGCTGACGTCACCCGTATCGCTATTGGGGATAAATATCTTCTCCGATAAAAGCGTTCCCGTGACGTCGCCCGTGTCGGTCTTTACAAATATCTCGCCCGCGTCGCACGCGTCGAATTTCACGTCGCCTGTGTCGCGCTCAATGTGCATTTTGTCCGTCACAATAACGTTTTTGAGTGAAATGTCACCCGTGTCACCGTGAGAGGTAAAGCTGTGGCAGGTCACGTCGGTCAGCGTCGCGCGCCCTGTTGTAACGCGCAGCGTCAGACCGTCTTTAACGGCGATGCCCGAAGCGTTCACGTTGCCCGTTGAAACGTGCAGATCAAGTGACTTTGCCTCAACGCCCTGAACGCTTATCGCGCCCGTGCTCGTCTTTAGTTTAATGGCGTTTTGTGCATCGGCAAAGCATTTTATGTCACCCGTGTCTGCAGATACGCTGATGTCCGAAAATGTGAAATCCTTTGCTATCTCAACGTAGCCCGTATCTGTCACTACCGACAACGCGCCGTACTCGCCCACGGGCAGATATACCGTTATTTGGGCGGTATTGAAATTGAAGCCGAAGTGTATGTGTTCGTACCACTTTCTCGTGTCCTCGAGCTTGACGTAAAGAACTCCGTCCTTGACCCAAACCGAGTGCTTGAGATTTTTCTGCTCGGTGCAAACGACGCGCACGCGAGAGTCCTCCGAGGGACGAATCGTTACGTC
>JAZRFU010000162.1:0-14027 GCA_045643865.1 Eubacteriales bacterium | reverse complement strand
AATGAAGGGCGCGCTTGCCAAAAATAAATACGACGTAAGCGCGGGCAGTGAGTTCTGGTCTGAAATTCACGGCGGCACGGACAAGACAAACGAGCAATATTACCATGACGTAACGCTTGACAACTGCAAAAACTATCTTGCGGCGCTCGTGCTTTTTGAGCAGGAGGGACTGACCTTGCCGCAATCTGTTCTTGACGCTATTGAGGAGGAGCTATCCTTCTACATAGACTATGACGGTCAGGGCGATGAGGAAAAGCTTGACGCCATACTTTCAAAGTACGGCGTTGATACCGAGCAGCTTCGCAAAATATACACCGTCGAGGCAAAATACGAGTACCTTATAGCCGAGCTGTACGGAAGCGACGCGTCGCTCATCTCCGACACGGTCAAGGAGGATCATTACAGAGAGAATTACGTGCGCTTCAAGCAGATACTCGTTTCCAATTTCTATTACGAGTATCAGCGCGACGGGCAGGGAAACGTCATATACTTTGATCCAGAGGATTCAAAGCCGATATACGACACTGAAAACGGAGTTTACCATTACGACGGCAACGGAAGCCGCATACGTGACAGTTACGGCGAGATAATGTGCTTTGATGCAGACGGAAATATCCTCTACGACAAGGAAAACGGTTATCCCGCGGCGACTCTTGACGAGAGCGGCGAGGCGATAAGGTATTATTACACCGATGCGCAAATGCAGGAGCGCGTTGCGCAAATGCAGCAGCTGCTTGATGAGGTCGGAGCTAAAAATTACTCGGCATTTGAAGCCCACATGCCCGAATGGGAGCTTTTTGAAAGCCCTGATGAATATTATGCGGACGGATATTATCTGAGCGCTATCGAGTCGGCGGCATACGAGGATTATATGCTTGATATTCTCAAAAAGCTTGGAGAAATGAACGACGGAGATGTTGAGGTGGTTGAGAGTGACTACGGCTATCACGTCGTCATGAAATATCCGCTTGACAAGGGCAAATATTCCGATGCCGACTACGCGGAGTGGTTTGCATCATTCAATTCGTCGCTTATCAACAAGCTTTTCCTTGACAAATGCGCGAGCTTTTACGGCAAGATAGAGATAAATACGGATAATCTTGATAAAGCCCGCTCGATAAAGAGCATAAGCTCGAATTTCGATTATTGATCTGACAGAACATAATTTCAACACGGGACGGCATCGCCGTTCCGTGTTTTTTGCATAAGCTTTGACTCGTGATAGAGCTGCAGGTGAGTTATGACTTAAGTATGTAAAAATTCCGCGAAATGTTGCAGATATTTTATTAAGTATGTTTTTATAAAAATTGTTGACGGAAAAGAATTGCTGTGATATAATTATAATGAGCAAATATTTTAGCAAATACTTGTAGGAGGACTTTATGGCGGATAAGACTGTGGAAATAATAAACGGCGTTAAAGAAAAAGCAGTTGATATTTCAAGATCCGCGGCGCGTACGGCGTGCCGTATCAAGCAGGAAATAGAGTCGGATATTGAAGCGATAAAGCAAAGGGACCCCGCGGCTAAAAGCGATGCGGAGATATTGCTGCTTTATTCGGGACTTCACGCCATATTGGCTTACCGTGTGTCGCATAAGCTTTACCTTGGCGGACACACCTTTTCGGCAAGAGCCGTGAGTCAGGCGGCAAAATTTTTGACGGGAATAGAGATACACCCGGGAGCTACGATAGGCAAGGGACTCGTGATAGATCACGGTATGGGAGTGGTCATCGGAGAAACGGCGGAGATCGGCGATAACTGCACCATATATCAGGGCGTGACGCTCGGAGGTACGGGCAAGGATATTGGCAAGCGACACCCTACGCTCAAGGACAACGTGCTGGTTGGCGCGGGAGCAAAGATACTTGGACCTATCGTGATAGAGAGCAACAGTAAGGTCGCGGCTAACGCGGTGGTGCTCAAGGACATTTCGGGAAACAGCACGGCGGTGGGAATTCCCGCGCGCGTTGTGCGTCAGGACGGACGACGCGTTGACGACTTGGATCAGGTCCATATCCCTGACCCCGTGTCACAGGAATTTGCACGTCTTGAAGAAAAGATAAATCAGCTTCAAAGGGAGCTTGAGGATATAAAGAACACCCCCCGAAAGACAAGAAAATCTTAAAAAATAATGTGCCGAGGTCTGTATTTTATATTGACGTACGGCGCATCGAGAGGAATTTATATGAACTATATTCTGTACAACCCCAAATCAAACAACGAGAATAACGATCTTAACGTAATACCCGGCAAAGAGGAGCTTGAGAAAAGAGGAGCAAAGCAGATATGTATGCTCGATCTTGACGCAAAGGAGTTTTGTTCGTCGCTTGATGAGTCGGACAAGGTATTTATTTGCGGTGGCGACGGTACGCTGCACCATTTTGTTAACCGACTCGGAGACGTGAAGATCCCTTGTCCTACGTTCGTTATCCGATCCGGTACAGGTAACGATTTTCTGAACGATATAGGACAGAAGGACAACGAAACTCTTGTGGACATAAGAGAGCATATCAACAGTCTTCCTGTAGGCGAGGTCAATGGCCGTTGGCGTAAGTTTATCAACGGAGTTGGCTTTGGACTTGACGGCGCGGTATGTCAGGGAGTTGAGGAGTTCAAGAAAAAGACCAATAAAAAGGCAAATTACAGTGTTATCGCTCTCAAGCTGCTTATGCTCACCTTCAAGCGCCCCAATGCCAAGGTGACGGTTGACGGTGTGACACGTGAATACAAGGACATCTGGGCGGTATCTACTATGCACGGACGTTATTACGGCGGCGGACTTATGATAGCTCCCACGCAGGACAGACGCGAGGGCAAGCTCAGCGTTATGGTAATGCACGGCGGCACCAGAGTCAAGGCGCTGACACTCTTTGCCGGACTTTCAAGCGGCTCGCATATAAAGTGCAAGAGAATAGTAGAGATCATCGAGGGCGACGAGGTGTCGGTGGAATTTGACGTTCCGCACGCGCTTCAGATCGACGGAGAGGTAGAGCTTGACATAACTACATATTCGGCCCGCTCTGCTCGCGCAGTATGTGCCAAAAAGTCGGACGAGGACGCATTGGCAAATACCAAAGTATGATTTTTAGGAAGTGTTTTGATGCAAAACTTAAATAATGAAATAGGAGAGTGCGCGGCTGATACGGTCGCGCAACCCTCTGTAACGGTAAGCCATGAGGACGCGGTGTTTATCGCCCTTGAGCTTGGCGAGCGCATACTCAAATGCGGCGGTGAGGTCATTCGTGCAGAGGATACGGTTGAGCGAATTTGTCGCGCATATGGAGCGGTAAACGTTGACGTTATCGCTATTTTGTCAACAATAGTGCTTACGGCGGAGTTTGAGGACGGATATATTACATCTACAAGACGTGTCTACCGATTTGATACCACAAATCTCGGCAAGCTCTCAAAGCTGAACGACCTTTCAAGACGAATATGCAGAAATCGCATCACTAAGGAGCAGTTTTTGGCAGAGCTTGCATGCATAAAGCGTACAGCTCACGTCAATATCTGGCGCTACGTTATAGGATGCATGCTGACCTCGTTTGGCTTTGCGGTATTTTTCAGTGATTTCAGCGGTGGAATAAATGCGCCTATGCTTATGACCTGCATAATTGACGGTCTGATTTCCGCAATTATAGCGCTCCCGCTTGGATTTATGGCGAGATATCTCTATAATACCCGTACGAATGCGGTCATAGCCAAATTTCTGATATGCTTTGCGGGCGGTGTTGCGGCTTTGCTTATCGGCAAGGCGGTGCCGGCATGTCACGTTGACAAGATAATAATAGGAAATATCATGAACGTGATCCCCGGTGTTGCTATGACAAATGCATTCCGCGATATGTTCGGCGGTGACATAATGTCGGGAGTGTTCCGACTTTGCGGCGCTGTCGTTGATGCGGTTGCCATAGCCGCGGGCTACGCTTTGGCAATACTTTTGCTTGGAGGTGTAGCGTAATGAACGATGCATTGAGAATACTTATTTTGGTAGTAGTTACCGTATTCGGCGTTGGCGGAGTAGCTTTGGTGTTTGGCGTTGAGAAAAAGCATATCGTATGGGGCGTTTTGTCCGCGATAATATGCTGCATCGGCTACGAGGTGTCCATGTTGCTTGGATGGGGCATCTTCGCGGCGGCATTTATCGGCTCTGCGCTTTGCGCGGCTTACTCGGATATTATGGCGCACGTCTTAAAGGTGCCTGCAACCATGATGATAATTCTTGGTATATTGCCCCTTGTGCCCGGAGCAAGTCTTTACTACACGATGCTCGGCGCAGTACAGTCGGATATGGTGCAGTTTTCACAAAACGGCACGCGTGTTTTGTGGATGGCGGCAGGTATTGCTATCGGAATTATAGCCGTAACGGCAATATCAAGGCCTGTAAATGCCCGTATTGCAGAGAAAATAATGAAAAAAATACAGAGCAGTCGCCATTGACGGAGCGGCTCTGAAAAATCGAATGATAAGGAACTAAAAATGGGAATGCTTAAAGGAAATGCGATAGTAGGACAGTCGGGAGGACCGACAACCGCTATAAATGCTACGCTTGCAGGCGTTATTAAGGGCGCGCTTGATTCGGGCGCGATTGAAAAAATATACGGAATGAAGAACGGTATAGACGGTCTTTTGCGCGAGGATATAATCTGTCTTAACGGTTATTTTGAGGACGCGGCTGCGATTGAGAGCTTGAAACGCACACCCGCGGCGGCACTTGGCTCTTGCAGACGCAAGCTTCCTGTGCCAAGCGACAGTCAGTACGAAAAGACCTTTTCGCAGATTGTCGAAATACTCAAAAGGTACGATATACGTTACTTTTTCTATATCGGCGGGAATGATTCGATGGATACTGTTGCAAAGCTGTCCAAATACGCCGAGGACGTTGATTATGAGATAAGAATAATCGGAGTCCCCAAGACCATAGATAACGACCTTTTAGGAACAGACCATACCCCCGGATTTGGCTCGGCGGCAAAATATATCTCCGTGGTTATGCAGGAGATACTGCGCGACACCGCGGTTTATACGGTGAAGGCGGTTACGATAGTTGAGATAATGGGTCGTGACGCGGGCTGGTTGACGGCATCGTCAGCTCTTGGCAAGGCGTGCGGTCTTGATGCTCCCGATCTTGTGTATCTGCCCGAGCGCCCGTTCGATATGGATGAGTTTTTTGAGGACGTCAAGGCGTGCCTCGAGAAAAAGCCCAACGTGGTCGTTGCGGTTTCGGAGGGCTTGCAGTTTGCGGACGGCAGATTTGTGGGTGAATCCACGCAGGGCGGCGCGGTTGACGCGTTCGGGCACAAATATCTTGCGGGAACAGGCAAGGCGCTTGAGCTTGCCGTCAAGGATAAGCTCGGTGTAAAGGTGCGCTCGGTAGAGCTTAATCTGCCTCAGCGCTGTGCGGCTCATATCGCGTCGATGCGCGACATTGAGGAGTCGTACGGATTAGGTCAGGCATCGGTGAGAGCGGCAGAGCAGGGAGTCAGCCGTGAGATGACGGTCATTTTGCGCGATAACGACGAAAAGGAGCAATACTCCAGCGTGTTCGGTCACATGGATATAGACCTTATTGCCAACAAGACCAAGTTCGTGCCCAAGCATTTCATCAACGAGCGCGGAAATTACGTGACGGACGAGTGCCTCAGATATATTCTTCCTCTTATTGAGGGTGAGTGCTATCCCGAATATAAGAACGGACTTCCCGTTTTCTTTGAATTTTAATTGACAGCAGAATATTACGGACCGCCGTATCGGCGGTCCGTTCTTAATTTTATCAATATACTTCTCCTGTGTAGCCGACAAAACGGCGATATTGTGATATACTGTTCTTGCGCGGCACCGTGCGCCGCGACGATATGCAGAAAGGAGAAGCTATGAAAGCAGGAGAAGTACTTGCTACCGTGGATTCGCTGAAATCCAATAAGGTGGCGGATAGCATAAAATACAGTTGGCTTTCGGGCGTCGAGGGAATGGTCAAATGCGAGATATTAAAGCTCTCGCCTGACAGCATAACCCCCATCGTATCCGATGAGGATTTGCTTTCGGTAAGCGCGCCTTATTCCGATATTTACATGTTCTATCTTATATCCATGATAGCGTTTGCACAAGGGGATTACGACGGATATTCCCGCGCTAATCAGGAATTTGAAAGGTTGTTCAGAGCGTATGCGAGATTTTGCATAAGAAATCGCTGAGATAACGCGTGAAAACGCGCAAAAAACGTCAAAAGGGTTGACAATTTCTCTCAATCGGTATATAATACAATTTGGAAATACATACATAGTATGTATAATTTTGAAACCATTGAGAAAGGTTGGTGACCGAAATGGCACAAATCGTGACGTATGTGGGACTGGGACTCCTTGCAATAACAGTAATTGTGATTGCTTGCAATCTTCTTAAGGGACTTTTTAAGGGATTGAAAAAAACCGTCGGCTCACTTGTCGTCATAATTACTTCTGCGCTTCTCGCAGGGATAGTTACGTCGATAGTATGTACGCCGAAGTCCTCACTTATAGTGGCAATCATCGAAACGGTTAAGGGCAGTATAGCAGGCATACAGGACATTTTTGCAATAGAAGAATTGAGCGAGACACTGTCGCATTATCTGTCAATGCTTATAGCTCCGTTTTTCTTTGTGATCGTATATGCCTTCATCTCGATTTTGGTGTCTATTGCGGTCAGTATATCCCTGAAATTCATTCACATAAAACAACCTCCGAAAAGCGTTGACCGCCTTGGCGGAATGGGTGTAGGATTGGTGTGCGGAATTGCCGTTTCACTGATAGTGCTGATGCCCGTTGCAGGATTACTTGATATTGTTGCTAATGTTGGCGAAGAGATGCTGGCGGTCGAGCAATCTGAAAGCTCGTATGCGTCTACGGCAGAGGAAACCAACGCTGATGCTGTAATGGAAGAGATAAGCGGAGCGATAGTGGCTGTTTCTGAAAATAAGATAATCGGGGCGCACAGAGTAGGATCCGGTTGGTTGTTCAATCTATTGGCATCAACCGATTTTGAGGGCGAGAGAGTTTATCTTAAAGACGACATTGCCGTTATGCTCAATATCACCAACGACGTCATGTCGATAGTTCAGAATTTCCAGAGCTTCGGCGAGGAACAGGTCGATTCGATCAACTCTGCCATTGACGAGCTTGACAGCTCGCCACTGCTTAAACACACGTTGTCGGGTGCTCTTTCCAACGTCGCAGGTAAATGGTCGAGAGGCGAAGAATTTTTGGGAATGGCAAAATTTGATTGCGGAGATCTGTTCAATCCTATGGTGGATACGCTCCTCGGAGTTTTGTCAACGACGACCAAGAATACGTTGAGCAGTGATCTTTATACTATGAGCGATATGGTCGGTGTTCTTGCCAAGCACGGTATATTCTCAGGTGAGGGCGATTTCGAGAGTATACTGAACAAGCTTGCTAAAAGCGGAGTCGTTTCCGAGCTGATAATTACTGCCAATCATAATCCCCGTATGAGCGTGCTGTCCGATCAGATCACATTATTTGGTATAAGATCGTTGACAACGACCTTGGGGATTCCCGACAGTGTTGATGACAGACATAATATGATTATGTCTGATATAGCAAACGCCCTTCTTGAGAGCGGACATCTTTCGGCGAAAGAGAGAGAAAAATTCGTTTCGCAAAGAATATTTGATGCATTTGAAAAATATGGAGTTGAAGCTGACGAAGTCGCGGCTGCTGAAATTGCGGCGGGTCTGATTTATGATTTCGCGAGCAACAGCGAAGTGGACGGCAGCGACGTAAGAGAATTTTTCCTTTTGTATTCTGCTGCATCGCGTAACAACGTTATGTATTCGGAGAGTGGAGCGGAAATAGACCTTCTTTCCGATGATGACCAAAACGAGCTTCGCATAAACTCCAATCAGACCATAAGCATAGGCGATGTGGTTCTGGAAAATTACAACTATTACAACTATGCTTCCAGCGCGGCATACAAAATGGGCGAGGAAAATGTTGATATAGGCGATGCGGCAACGCTGCATAGCGCCGAGGCGATGAAATCGTCTGTTGTAACATTGGAGGAAATTTTGCAGGACGTAAGAAAATACAACGACTGTGAGGATCCTGACGGTGAGGCAAGAAAGCTGTCTGACATGTTTTCAAACGCTGTCGATATGTTTGTGGGAGACGGAATGAACGATCTTACACACAATCAGATAATTGAAAGAATAGGCGTTTTGCTGGATAAGATGGTTGACTCCGAGCTGTTTGGAAGCAGCAGTGTTCAAAGATTGCTCAGGGCGATCCTGCAATCCGAGAAGATAAGAGATGAGCTTCATCTTTCTCTCAGGGACGTAAACTTGTTTGCAGATAAGGTGAACAATGCGGTAAATAATAGTAGCTATGCACATGTTACAGGCACTGTGTCGGATACTATCGATATGATGGTGTCAATCACAGACAACTCTCTTACCGATAATGAAAAGAAGGATAAGACGCAGAAGCTTCTTTCCAACATGAACCAAGATAGCGCCGAGATGCTTAGCGCCATGGTGTCTCCTTCCTTGATGATGAGCTACGGTACTCCCGAAAGCAGAGCAGAGAAGGCGTCTGACAGTATAAGCTTGCTCTTTGACAATATGGCAAGCTTCAGCACGGGTGTAGGTGTAAATGCTTCCGAGGAGGAATACGAGAAGGAAGCACGCGCGGTAAACCGAGTTCTTGAGCTGGCTATGGAAGGAAGCGAATCCGATGGCGACGACCGACCTCTGTTCACTCGCGGAGATCAAGAGGGTAAGATGAATATTACAGTTGACGAGTTCGTAGAGCTTATGGCGGGATCCGTTGTAGTAAGTCAGTCTGTCACTGAAACCGTATACGTTCAGAATAACGGCGAAAGCCCCTACGGCGTCACGACCGGTGATGAGGAGAAGGCAGAGCTAACAGCGGCGATCTTGAAGTATTATGATGAGAATAAGACCGCAGAAAACGATACGGAGCTTCAAAAGACGCTTAACGCTATCGCTATTATAATAGATACCGATGTGCCCTTTGAGCTTGACGTTGAGTAATAATGCTGACTCTTTATAAAAAACAAAATTAAAAAGGTTCTGCCCGATTCTGTAAGTACAGAGTCGGGCAGTTTGATGTTTTAGAATATATAATAGAAACAGCGTGGGGCGACGTCCTCGCCGCCCCGTTATATAGATGTTAGACGGCAGGAGAAAGGGGCTCTGAACCACACGCAAACCGCAGGCGGTTTGCTTACCGACACGTTTTGCAAGCAAAACGGTCGCACGGCAGACTTGCAAGCAAGTCCCCGTGGACTTTGTCCCCATTACTCACCCCATAACGCGAAAAAAGCGCCCTTTTGGGCGCTTTCGCGTTATGGGGTGAGTAATGGGGCTCGAACCCACGGCCTTCAGGGCCACAACCTGACGCTCTAGCCAACTGAGCTATACCCACCATACCTATATGGCGTGCCTTGAGGGATTCGAACCCCCGACCTACTGCTTAGAAGGCAGTTGCTCTATCCAACTGAGCTAAAGGCACATTTGCCGCAAAAAATACGGCATAAAAGAAATGGAGCGAGTGATGGGAATCGAACCCACGCGACCAGCTTGGAAGGCTGGGATTCTACCATTGAACTACACTCGCATATATTTCATTTTAATTCGGTTGAGATGGCTTTTCTCAACCGCCTATATATCATACCACAAGTGCTTTGCTTTGTCAAGCCCCTTTTTGAAATTTTTTTGTCTTTTTTTAGATTTTTTCAAAATGACGGAAAAATGTCCGCTTGTTGCTTTTGCAATGGGCTAACTTGCTAAAAATTATATGGATAAATTCAAAAAAATTTCAAAAAGCCCTTGATACTACTTTTCAAATATAGTATAATATATAAGATAATGGGTGAGTGTTTGCCTGAATTTGAAGGGAGATAAAAATATGACGGATTGGCTGTTGCCCGATTATATATTTGAAAGCTTTACCGACGTAACGCCCGATTTTCTCGCGTCCGTGGGAATCAAGGCACTCCTTATCGATATTGACAATACGCTTGCGCCCTACGAGGTGGCAGAGCCGTCGGATAAAATAAAGAATTGGTTTGCGGCGCTTGAGGAAAACGGTATTCGCGCGACTTTGGTGTCTAACAACGGCCGCGAGCGCGTCGAGCTTTTTAATCGCGAGCTTGGACTCCCCGCATATTACAAAAGCGGCAAGCCGTTTGCCAAAAATCTCAAACGCGCGATGGTGGGAATGGGAAGCAATACAAGCAACACCGCGATGATGGGCGATCAGCTGCTGACCGACGCGGCGGCAGGAAAGCATATCGGTCTTATGACCTTTATCGTGCCGCCCATAAAGGATAAAAGTAACGCTTTTTTCAGAGCAAAGCGCGCCCTTGAGGTGCCGACGATAAAAAAGTACGTTCGTCTGCACTCAAACGACCAAGACAACTCGGTAAAATGCCGTTTCTGGCTTGAAAAGATGTATAAAAAAGGAAGATAAGATATATGGATAGAGCAAAATTTGGCCCCGGCGGAAACGGAGATCTGTTTTACGCTACGGGCGGCAAGGGAACTATTGACGCTCCTGCATGGGTGAAAAATTACGGACTTGACGCCTACGAATTTGAGGCGGGCAGAGGTATCGGCGCGAGCGAAGCGACGCTTTCGGCGATAGGACGCAAGGCAAGAGAGCACGGCATACGTATGTCGTTGCACACCCCATATTTCATCTCGCTTTCGGGTGTTGACCCCGAAAAACGCCTTAAAAGCATAGATTATATTCAAAAATCGCTCTGGGCGGCAGACCTGCTCGGCGCTGAGACGATAGTCATTCACAGCGGAAGCGCGGCGAAGATAAGCAGAGATGAGGCAATGAAGCTTTCTTGCGACACGCTCGAAAAGGTCATCGAGGCGGTTGGCGACACCGACGTTAAATTAGGCATTGAAACGATGGGTAAGGTCAATCAGCTGGGCACGCTTGACGAGGTCATAGAGCAATGCAAGGTAGACCGCCATTACGTTCCCGTAGTGGATTTCGGACACCTCAACGCGCGCGAGCGCGGGGGTTATTTCCTCACGGTCGACGATTACAGACGCATTTTTGACAAGATAGCCGAGGGGCTTTCGTTTGACGTCGCAAAGAATCTGCATTGTCACTTTTCCAAGATAGAATACACCGACGCGGGCGAGAAAAAGCATCTCACCTTTGCCGACGAAATGTATGGACCGTCGTTCGAGCCGCTTATGGAGGCAATAGCACGTGACGGACTTACACCCACAATAATCTGCGAGTCGGACGGTACACAGGCAGAGGACGCGCTGGCGATGAAAAAATACTACAACTCCATAATCTGAGGGGGATAAATAATATGAGAAAGATTGAAAAATTCAAGCAGGAAATGGCTAAAAAGGGCTTTGACGCGGCGGTAATATCGTCTGCTGTCAACCAGAGATATCTGACGGGCTTTGACTACACCGACGGATACGTGCTTATCACGAAAAACAAATCCTACGTTCTTGCGGATTTCCGCTATATAGAGGCGGCGCGCGCGTGCGTTGACGCGACTGATTTTGAGATAATCATGCCCGACACCTCGATGCTTGTCTGCGTCGCAGGTCTGCTCGATGAAAACGAGTGTAAAAACGTAGCGTTTGAGGACGCGACGCTCTCGGTTTCGGGACTTGAGCGTATGAAGAAGGTATTCGTGGGCAAGGAGCTTGTCGCAGGCGCGTCCGAGATCGCGGACGGACTCCGTCTTTACAAGGATGCCGAGGAAATAGAGAAGATAAAGAGAGCGCAGGCGATAACCGACGCGGGCTTTACGCACATGCTCGAGGTACTCAATCCTAATATGACGGAGATAGAGGCGGCGCTTGAGCTTGAATTCTTTATGAGAAAGATGGGCAGCGAGGGAACGGCATTCGAGACCATCGCCGTTTCGGGAAGCGCGTCCTCGCTTCCGCACGGAGTTCCGCGAAACGTGAAGCTGGAAAAGGGCTTCTTTACAATGGACTTCGGCGCAAAATTCGACGGATATTGCTCGGATATGACGAGAACCGTAGTAATCGGCAAGGCAGACGAGGACATAAAGAAGCTTTATAACACGGTGCTTTCTGCACAGCTTGCGGCTCTTGATTTTATCAAAGAGGGCGTATCGTGCAAGCAGGCGGACAGTGTTGCAAGAGATATTATAAACGGCGCGGGATACGAGGGCAGATTCGGTCACTCTCTGGGTCACGGCGTGGGCATGTATATCCACGAAAGCCCCCGTCTTGCGCAGGGAATACCCGCAGAGGAAACGCTCAAGCGCGGTCATATAGTTACCGTTGAGCCGGGTATATATATCGAGGGACTTTACGGATGCAGAATCGAGGATATGGTGGCTATTATGCCCGACGGCTCGGTCTATAATTTCACGCACAGCAGAAAAGACCTCATAGAGCTGTTCTGATATGAAAAAGGTATTTTCGGTAGACAGAATAGAGGGGCAGATCGCGGTTTGCATATCCGACGATGACCTGACGCTGCACGTGCCTACGTCGGTGCTCGGAGATATGCGCGTGCGCGACGTGTTTTCGGCGGTCGTTGTAGGAGAAACGCTTACCGACGTTGTGCCCATGCCCGAGGAGCGCGATCGCAGAATTGCGGCAAACCGCGCCCGTCTGCACGCTCTGGCAAAACGGAATAAGGAAAACAAATAACCGTAACCTTACATCGAAAGGGAATTTTTATGATAAACGGAATAGTTGCGCTGACGGCGCAAAACCAAGAAGTCGTCAGACCTATACACTGGAATATATATTCGTGGCTTATCGACACGTATGGACTTGCCAACACGCAGACGGGCGTTTGGACAATGTTTGCTGCGTGTATCCTCTCGGCGATAATAGCTTATCTTATAGGAAGTATAAACCCAGCCATAATCATCTCGCGCAAGGTTTATCACGATGATATTCGTACTCACGGAAGCGGAAACGCGGGCGCGACTAATACTCTGCGCACCTACGGCAAGAAGATGGCGGCGCTTATATTTGCGCTCGACCTTTTGAAAACGGCAGTTGCCATAGTTATCGGCTCGCTTTTGGTTACAAGAGAGATAGGCGGAGCTATCGCGGGACTTTTCGTGATAGTCGGTCATATGTTCCCGATATACTACAAATTCAAGGGTGGAAAGGGAGTTGCCTGCCTTGCGATAGTGGCGCTCACGCTCTCGCCCATCTCGTTTGCTATACTGATATTGCTTTTCATCGCCATAGTGGCTACGACGGGATACGTTTCGCTCGGCTCTGTTATGGTGGTTATGCTTTATCCCTTGATGAACAACGCGTTCTATCCGCAAAACGGAATGATAACCTTTACGGGTATATGCATTATGGCGCTTGTCGTATTTATGCACCGAGAAAACATCAAGCGGTTGCTGGCGGGAAAAGAGTCAAAGCTGTCGCTCGGTAAAAAGAAAAATAACAAGAATAAAACGGAAGATACGTCGCAGGACGTAACACAAGACAATGAAAATAATTGAACTTGACAACAACGGCGCGCTTTTGTTGAGATTGATACTGAAAACGGCGCAGATAGGCGTGCTCAAAAAGGCGGTTTTTTCCAAATCGCGCATTGAGGGCGTTAAAAAGGCGGTCATATCTATAAAGACTATATCGGGCAAGGATTGCTTGCAGATAGAGAGCTTCCACTCCGACAATAAGGCGATGCATAAAAATATTGCTCTCGATGCCGAGGGCGAGATAGGTGAGCTTATACTCGGCTTTGACCAGATAAACCTTATAAGCACGGCGGGAGATTGCGAATTCAAGCGTTCCAAGTCGGCAAACACCGCGCTTATCGGCGGCACGCGGCTTGAGAGCGCACTCGGCGCGGAGGAGGGACTCGGTATCAAGACTTTTGCCCGTATCACTCCCGCGACCAACAACAAGCGCAAGCAATATATTTTAAGCGGTGACGAGCCCTTTTTGAAGCTTTTGCAGGTCAGTGATAAGAATGGCAGAGTTTACGACAAAAAGCAGGCGAAATTTCGTCAGATA
>JAZRFU010000161.1:0-6580 GCA_045643865.1 Eubacteriales bacterium | reverse complement strand
AGACCTTGCTTTTTTGCGTAGTATGCCTGCGCGATAGCGGAGTTCAATTTGTGGCTTCCGCTTGTGTTGTTCCCTTCAAATTTATAGTATATTTTGGCGGGAGTGCCCAGCTTTTCCTCAAGGCAGTACGCGCGCACCAGAGGTGTGGGGCGGTACAACTTGTAAAAGCTTCTTATTTCCTCGGGGATAGGGTAATAAGCATTTGTGTCGTCAAGCTCTTGCTCGATCAGCTCATCACAGAACACGCCTGTGAGAGCTGCCTTTCCCATTGGCTCGTGAGTCACGGGATCAAGCAGAGGGGCGGGCTTGTTTTTCATATCCGCGCGCAGATTGTACCAATGCGTAGGCATCTGCGATTCTTCTATGTATATTTTATACGGAATAGTTTTCTTCTGGTCCATAACGTACCCCTCCCAACAAAAATCTTGTTCCTATTATATCACCGTATGTCTTATATGTCAAGCAATTCAAGGGATTTTATTGCAAATTAAAATTTGAAGCTCCGTATTCAAACAAAAAATGACATTATATCCTTATTGACAGAAAAATAAAAAAAGGGTATAATGGTATCGTAAGATAATGAAGGCGAGGAATGAGATATGAGCTATAAAATATTTGAATACGATCCGTTTCTTTTGCCCTACCAAAAAGATATAGAAATCAGAATGGAGAACTATCACCGCAAAAGAGCCGAGCTTGTGGGCGATGACGGTAAGCTTGTTGACTTCGCTGACGGACACCTGTATTTCGGCTTTCATCGCGTTGACGGTGGCTGGGTATATCGCGAGTGGGCGCCGGGAGTCGACAAGATGTATCTGACGGGCGATATGGTGGATTGGCGTCTGTTTGATCTTGAAATGACGCCCGTCGGAAACGGTTGCTTTGAGGTGTATCTTGACGGAGAGGGAGCTTTATGGAACGGCTGTCACGTTCAGACAATAATCAAGCGTGGCAATGAAAATAGCGTTCTGCGCCGAATTCCGTCCTATATACGCCGCGTAGAGCAGGATAGCGATACTTTTATGTGGTGCGGAGTTATTGTGGACGAGCCACAGTATAAATGGAGTAAAAAAAGCTTTAAGCCGAGCGGCGAGCTTTTTATATACGAGTGTCATATAGGTATGGCGCAGGAGCGCGCAGGCATAGGCACGTACACGGAATTTTGCGATAACGTTCTGCCAAGGATCAAGGCGCAGGGCTATAATGCCATTCAGATAATGGCAATAATGGAGCACCCATATTACGCGTCGTTCGGCTATCAGGTATCATCATTCTTTGCCGCGTCCTCTAAATTCGGCACGCCAAACGAATTAAAGCGACTCATTGACACCGCGCACAAGATGGGCATTGCGGTGCTGCTTGACGTGGTACATTCTCACGCAGTCGGCAACGTAGGCGATGGACTTAACGAGTTTGACGGAACGTCGCATCAGTATTTTCACGACGGTGAGCGTGGAGATCACCCTGCCTGGGGAACAAAGCTCTTCAATTATGACAAAAATGAGGTCATACGTTTTCTTTTGTCCAATCTTCGCTTTTGGCTTGAGGAATATCATTTTGACGGCTTCCGCTTTGACGGAGTGACCTCAATGATATATCACGACCACGGCCTTGGGGTTTCATTTACCGACTATACAAAATATTTCTCACTCAACACCGACACCGAGGCGATAACCTATCTCCAGCTTGCCAATGAGCTTATCCGCGAGGTAAATCCGCTCGCTATTACAATAGCAGAGGATATGTCTGCAATGCCGGGTATGTGCCTGTCTATTTCGGACGGAGGAATCGGATTTGATTATCGGCTTGCCATGGGCGCGCCTGATATGTGGATACGCCTCATTAAGGAGCAGCGCGACGAATTTTGGAACATGTGGCATATCTTTGGCGAGCTTACGAGCCGCCGTCCTGCCGAAAAATATATCGGCTATGCGGAATCGCACGATCAGGCACTTGTGGGAGATAAAACGATAATGTTCCGCCTTTGCGACAGTGAAATGTACACGCACATGGCGAAGGATACGCAAAGCGGTATAATTGATCGCGGAATGGCGCTTCATAAGATGATAAGAGCGGTGACAATGTCGCTTGGCGGAGAGGGCTACCTCAACTTTATGGGTAACGAATTCGGTCACCCAGAGTGGATAGATTTTCCGCGCGAGGGTAACGGCTGGAGCTATTCCTACTGTCGTCGCCAGTGGCACCTTGCCGATGATCAAGCGCTCCGCTACGGTCAGCTCGGTGAATTTGACCGAGCGCTCGTTGAATTTGTCAAGCAAAACAAGCTTTGGAAAAAGCCGCCCCGTGCGCTTAAAATAGATGAGAGCGCGCAGGTCATGGTATACGAGCGCGGTGGAGTGATATTTGCGTTCAATTTCAGCCCTTGCAATTCCTATGAGGGATTTGACGTTGTAGTGCCGCGCGTCGGAAAATATCAGGTCGTTATGTCGAGTGACGCATCACAGTTTGGCGGATGGGACAGAATATCCACGGACTACGTTTATACGGCAAATAAGGTCGGAAAGCAAAGCACGTTCAAGATGTATCTGCCCGCACGAACAATGTGCGCTATTAAAAAAGTAAAAGAATAAAAACAAACCGCCCGACGTGTCGGGCGGTACTTTTTATTATCTTTTTATTGTTTGATTTATCGAACCGCTGAAATTGAATATAACGAATCTGCCCTTTAAAGATGTGAAATGACGCGCAAATGACGAGAGCGGCTTTTGAATAGTGTGGAGAAAGTCCTCGTATTCCTCACTCATATCGTCGGAGTCGCCCGTAATTGCGAAGATGCGCTGAAAAAACGGCTTGCCGAATCCCACATCGTCCTCGTCGCGATACGCGAGCGCGAATATGATCTTGTCAGATATTATATCCTCGATGGCGCCGCGCGTCTGCTCGGCAGACATGTTTTGACTGCCCGTTACGTTTTCAAATTGAGCCACGGACACAGAGCAGCCATTCTCGGTTATCTGAACGGCTATCGGCGGCAAGCTGCCCGCCTTGGACGTAAGTATAAGCTCACAGAATTCGTTTCCGTGGCGATCAACGTCGTCAATGACGCGACTGTCCAGCTGTGAAAACGAATTTTGCAAAAACAGAGTTGTTTCCTGTACGGTCATTGGTCGCTCTCCTTTGCTACAACGTATCTTTCATAATAAAACAGGTATTGCTGGGCGATACCCGCGTACTCGCCGAGCGATGTGGGATCGAAATCGGCATCGAAATACTTTGCCATGACTTTTTTGATCCAAACGTCGATGGGGAACGCGTCAAGGCGCGCAAATCCGAAGAGCAGAGCGCAGC
This sequence comes from Eubacteriales bacterium, assembly GCA_045643865.1. Lineage (GTDB taxonomy): Bacteria > Bacillota > Clostridia > Oscillospirales > CAG-272 > SVTX01. The sequence goes on along the minus strand of JAZRFU010000161.1, from coordinate 3,271 downwards.
TTGCAACCTTTATGCCGATGCCCTTGACCGTGCAAAGATGCTCGATGCAATCACGCGTGCTGCGGGAATTTTCCAAAAGCTCAAAATTTATCTCTCCGTACATCGCCCTGCTCGCCGCGTCAAAAATGTACTTGGCGCGGAAGCCCACCTTTAGCTCTGCCAAGCCCTCAATGCCGAGCGGCAGTATGCGGTCGGGCGAGGGGAAGGAATAAACGGTCATATCGGGCGTTTTGTGCGCGTCGGCGACGTGATCTTGCATCATGGACACGTCGATTTTGTCACCGCAACGGCGGCAGAGCGCCTCAACCAGCTTTTTTATTCTGGGAATATTGTTGTTTTGCGAGATTATAAAGGAGCATACCGCCTCCCAGCCCTCCTGATGCAAAATCCGTATGCCCGAAGCTACCTCGACGGCGCTCGCAAGCGCAGGGTTCTGCGAAAGGGAAAGGATGTTTTGATTTATGGTGTCATAATCTCTGTCAAGACCGAGATATTTTACCCAGATGCTCTCGTATTCGTCAAGCGTCGAATTGTATATGTAGACCGTATCTCCGTCCTGCGCCACAGATATGTATTTGCCATAGGCACAGCCGGCGAATTCCTTTTCGTGCGCCGAGGCGGCGACGGGCTCAAAGCGGAAGCACTGACCGCAGTCAAAGGTCTTTTCAACGTCAAACAGGGTGACCCCCTCAAGCTTTACCGCACTGACGCCGCCGCTCATCAGCTCATAGGCGCGTATTTTTTCACATACCATAAAAATAAATCTCCGTATTTGTAAAATGCCCTTGAAAAATCGGGCGAAATATGTTAAAATGAATTGTTATACTGATTATATTATATCAGTACAAGCAAAATATTTCAAGTGATATTTACAAACTATTTCACTGTAAAAATTTTCGTTGGGAGAGTTTTATGGAACAGATCTATACGATACCCGTAAATGAGGCGTTTGAAAAATCGGCGGCGGATAAATCCTGCGGCTGTCCCTTTTGCACGCTTTACAATAAGCTTGAGGGTGACGAGCTCGATCTTATCCTCGGCGCGTCCATGATGGAGCCCGACATTCGCATAAAGACCAACGAAAAGGGATTTTGTCGCACCCATTACGACATGATGTTCGTTCGCAAGAACCGACTTGGAATGGCGCTGACGCTGGAGAGCCATCTTAATGAGCTTAAAGAGGAGCTTCGCGACGGCGGACTTATCGGTGGCGGCACGGGTAACAAGCCCATAAAGAGAATAGGCGAGCTTGAAGAGAGCTGCTACGTTTGCGAGCGCATAGAGTTCAATTTCGAGCACATGGTGGAAACCGCCGTCCTGCTTTGGCAGAATGACGAGAATTTCCCGGAAAAGCTACGCTCCCAGCCCTATTTCTGCCTGCCTCATTACCGCAGAATGTTAAAATACGCGCAGACCAGATTGCCTAAAAAGGTGCTTAAGGATTTCGTGCGCGATTGCGAGGAAATACAGAACAAGTATATCGAGGAGCTTTCGGGTGACGTGAGCTGGTTCTGCAAAAAGTTCGATTACAGATACGATGCAGAGCCGTGGTATAACTCCAAGGACGCAGTTGAACGCTCGATGAAGTTTTTGCGCTCGGATATACACAAGAATAGGAAGTAACAGGAAACAAAAGAAAAAATGATAGATCTGCTTGATTTGCATAAACAGTTTATACTCACCCACATAAAGACGGGTGACGTGGTGGTCGATTTCACCATGGGAAACGGTCACGACACGGAATTTCTGTCCAAAACAGTGGGCGAGAGCGGTCACGTGTACGCCTTTGATATACAACAGTCGGCGGTGGACTCAACCGCGAAAAATCTCAAGGCGGCGGGTTGTCCCGATAACTATACCCTTATATGTGATTCGCACCATAACGTAAAAAATTACGTCAAAGAGCCGATAAAGGCGGGAATGTTCAATCTTGGTTGGCTTCCCGGCGGCGATAAGACCATAACCACGATGCGCGAAACCACCATGCCTGCTATCGAGGCGGCGATCGATCTGCTTGATAGCGACGGAATACTCAATATTGCCGTATATCCCGGTCATCCCGAGGGAGATGCAGAGGGTAAGATGATAGAGGAATATCTGGAGTCGCTCAGTCGCTTCAAGGTGTGCGCGACCAAGGTGAAGATCGTAAATAGCGCGACCTCTCCCTACTTTTTTATGATAGAAACCAAGAAAAAAGCTTGATTTTCACGATAGATTCAGGAGAAATAATGAAGAAAAAACTGATTTTGACCATCGCAATGATTATGGCGATATGCGCTGTATTTGTTGCTTGCAATAATACCGACACAGGGAAAGGTCATAACGATCCGTACCTCGTTTTAGTCAACAAGCAAAACGAGGCGGGAGAGAATTATGTTCCCGAAAATCTTAAGACGCTGGACGTGTCATATACGGCGGGCGGAAAGACCGTTCAGCTGAACAGTAAGGTTGCAGAGGCGGTCGTAAAGATGATAGACGCTATGAGAGCGGCGGGAATAGATAACGTAAGCGTTACCAGCGGATACCGCACGTATGATTATCAGAAAACGCTTTTTGAGCGTTATCTGGCAGAGGAAAAGGCAAATCACCCTTCGCTAAGCGATGAAGAGATAAAACAGATAGTTCTTTCATACTCGGCATATCCGGGCACGAGTGAGCATCAGACGGGACTTTGCGTTGACCTTTATACGGATGAAATGGCTGGCCTTTGGAACTACGGCAGTGAAACGCCCGACAATCCTTACGATAAGGGCTTTGCGGAAACAGACGCGTTTGTATGGCTGCGTGAGCATGCGCACGAGTATGGGTTTATCCTGCGTTTCCCCGAAAACAAGACGGGTGTGACGGGTTATTCCTACGAGTCGTGGCATTATCGTTACGTCGGCGTTGAACACGCAAAAAAGATACACCAAGAGGGTATTACTCTTGAAGAATATCTCGGTAAATAAAAAATGATAAAAATTGACGGAGAAGCATTCGCTTCTCCGTCTTTTCATTTTATATCAGTTGTTAATCTTTTTTATCCTCGTCGGAAAAATCGGCGTCGGTAACAGTTGGCTCGGCGTTCGCTTCTTCGGTTTTAACCTCCGAATTTGCCTCCTCCGTCTTTTTTTCTGCCTCAGCGCGCGCCTTTTCTTCTTGCAGACGCATTCTTTCCTCATTATCCTTGATGCTCTTCTGACGCTTTGCCTCGGCGATCGCCTCGATCTCCTCCATTACGGGGAATTCGCTTTCCATGATCGCCTTGAACTGATCGCCGTCCATAAGCTCA
>JAZRFU010000160.1:0-9139 GCA_045643865.1 Eubacteriales bacterium | reverse complement strand
TGCCGTGCTCAATTCCAACGTGCTTTTCCTGATAGTAGGAGCGGCGGTGATCGCCATAGGAGCAACTCTGCTGGTAGATAACGGAATCATTATTGCGAAAACGCTGGGCGTACCCGAAACGGTCATTTCCTTGACCTTTGTGGCTCTTGGAACGTCGCTTCCTGAGCTTGTGACTGCTATCACGGCGCTGGCGAAGGGAAAGAGCGCACTTTCTCTCGGAAACATAATAGGTGCAAACATTTTCAATCTTGTGCTCGTAAGCGGCGCGGCAGTGACGATAGCACCGTTCACCGTTCCGGCAGAAAAGCTGATCGGCGGAATGAACGCATCGCTGGTCATCGATATACCGCTGGCATTTATCGTTATGGGACTTTTGACTATTCCCGCACTCATCAAGGGCAAGCTTTCGCGTTGGCAAGGCATTTCGCTTTTGTGCGTATATGCCGCATTCTGCGCATTCCAGTTTATACCTATGTGATAAGCAACAAAATTACAAATGCAAAAAGGACAGAGAATTCTGAAATTCTCTGTCCTTTTTAATTGTAGATTTCTGCGCGGAGCTATCAATCAATTGAAAGATATTCGTCGGCAAAGTGAACGGCGACCGCGCCGTCTGCTGCGGCGGTGACCACCTGACGAAGCGCCTTTACTCTCACGTCACCGACGGCAAAAACGCCGTCAATATTGGTTTTTGTCGTTTCATCGGCGACTATATAGCCCGCGCGGTCAAGCGTGAGCTGACCGCCCAAGAATTCCGTCACGGGAGTGCGCCCGATGCTGACGAAAACGCCGTTACATTCGACGTCCGAAACACTACTGTCCATAAGGTTTTTGATCTTAACGCCAACCACGCGACCGTCAACGGTAAATCCGTCGATGGCACTGTTCCACATTATCTCCACGTTAGGAGAATTTTGGAGCTGCGAGTGATATATTCTTGACGCCTTGAGCGTGTCGCGACGGTGAACAAGAATGACCTTTTTTGCAATTCTTGCAAGGTATATCGCGTCGCCGACCGCGCTGTTTCCGCCGCCGACCACAACTACCGTTTTATCCTTGTAAAATCTGCCGTCGCAATGAGCGCAGTAATGCACGCCGCGACCGACGAGAGAATCCTCTCCGTCAACTCCGAGCTTGCGAGGATTAGCACCCGTTGCAATGATTACTACCCGTCCGAGAAGTACCTCGCCCGACGAGGTGGTGACACGCTTGACCTTGCCGTCAAGTTCTACCGCCGTTACGTCAGCGTACTTTGTTACAGCACCGAAGCGATGAGCGCCGTTTTGCATCTTCATGCCAAGCGTAAATCCGTCAACGCCTTCGTCAAAGCCGGGGTAGTTGTCGATGTCACCCGTAAGCGTCATCTGACCGCCAACCGACATTCTTTCTATTACCAGCGTGTCAAATCCCGCGCGCGTCGCATAAAGCGCCGCCGAATAGCCCGCAGGACCGCCGCCGATTATCACAATATCGTAAACGTGTTCCATATAATTTTGAAAAACAGTCCTCACATTTACTTATTTGAGCAAGTCAAGTATCTGCTCTTTGGGTCTTGCGCCCGTGTTCTGACTTACGATCTCGCCATTTTTGATAACAACGAGCGTAGGAATACTCATAACGTCGAATTTCTGGGCAAGCTCGCCCTCCTCGTCAACGTTGATCTTACCGATAAGATATTCGGGGTGCTCGTCCGCGATCTGATCTACAAGAGGGGACACCATACGGCAGGGACCGCACCAGTCGGCATAAAAATCAAGAAGAACGGTTTTTTCGCTTGCCATAACCTCCTCAAAGTTGGATTTATTAACTTTTAATACAGACATAATAAAACTCCTTTCTGTAAACGATTTTTATATAAAAAGGTAAACCTTTTTTAACATGTTGCGGGGGTATCCCCCAATGGAATTGTTGCCGAAGCATCGGCAATTTATTTCGATTGCGAGATAAGTATTCAAATAATTCCCGTGCGCATAGAAAGCTTGCGCAAGAGAGCTGACAGGGGAAGGACTAAAAGTCCGCAGAACAAATTCCCGATTCCGTGTACAACGTCAAAGCTAAGTCCCGCAGCTATCCAAGCGACCGTCTGCTCAAAATTCAAGTGAAAGAGCAGTGCCTGCGCGGGCGCGTAAAGCACACCGAACAGTATTCCGTGCAAAAAGCAGAGCATGGGATAGACGAAGGCGGCGATCTTGTTGGGAATTCTTTTCGGGATAAGCATCGTTATCGCCCAAAGCACCGTCCATATATAAAGATACGGTAAGCTCCAAAGGATAGTTCCCGTGATGGCGGCATAGAATAGCTGAAGCGCAACGAAAACGTATATAGGTATCAACGCTCTTTTGCGAAATACTACCGTATATACTACGGTCAGCATGCCGCAAAGATGGATATTAGGCAACGCTTCCATGACTATCTTGGAGCAAAACATCATAGCTCCGAGCATGGAGAATATTGCCATTTCCTGAATGGACAGGAACGCTTTTTTCTTATTTGGTGTAAACGAGTTCATAATGTGCGCCGTTTGTTATTTCGGTGGTGTCAACTCCGCTCATAAGCATCTCGCCGTTTTGATACAGCGCCCAGTACGAGCCGTCGATGTCGAAATCCGCGGTCATGCCGTTAACCTTTTTAACGTAGAGTCCGTACACACTCTCTTCGCCTGCGATCAGACCGTGATCGAGCAAGGCATCACCGAGCATTTTTTGATCGGTATTAACAGTAAAGGTGATGGACTGATCTCCCGCCTTTACCTCAACTTGAATGGTTGTAGCACCCTTGCCGAATTCCTTGTCGGAAAGGTATGTTGCGTTTTCCCAGACTCCCGTAGCATCGACCTTATTGCAGCCGAAAAGGCAGAGAAGTGTGGCGAGACAGAGTACGATTGTGATTGAAGCTTTTGTGATTCTTGCAGTTTTCATTTTTGTTTTTGATCCTTTCTTTTTACAAAAGGATAAAATAAAGACGCTCTCCACGGAAAAATCACAAAAAAACGACCCCTGCCTGTCGCTCCGTGACCTCTCCACTTGCCCAAGAGATCCTTACTTGTGGGATTGTACCCATCACAGAACGATAAGCATTCCGACTTAACTTTTTCAAAAAAGAATTACGGTAATGGCTGTTGCATCGGATTTTCACCGAAATTTCCTTATCCCCGAAAAAACCGAAAGGGCTTTCCCGACAATGCCTTGTGGCAATGAACTGTGCTATTCTTTTGCGTATAGATATTGTACCATAAACGTATAGATTTGTCAACTTATATATTGAAATTTCACACCGCAAAAATGCTTTTTGGCTAATTTTGCAAGATGCGGAAATAAAAATTGCAAAATGTGTCGATTGGCTCATTGACAAAATAGAAAAATAGGTATATAATATATGATGTGTCATTATGTACGCAAGGACACGGAAAGAGAGGAAGGTCGCTTTGAAAAAGGACATTCTTAAGCTTATAGACGAAAACTATTCTACGTTTTCCAAGGGACAAAAGCAGATAGCGGCTTACATAAAGGAGCATTACGACAAGGCGGCATATATGACCGCGGCCAAGCTCGGTGGCGAGGTTGGAGTATCAGAATCGACTGTCGTGCGATTTGTTATGGAGTTTGGCTACGAGGGCTACCCCGAATTCAGACGCGCTCTGCTTGAAATGATACGCTCCAAGCTCACAGCAGTACAGCGTATAGAGGTCACCAATAATCTTATCGGCGACGCAGACGTTCTCAACAAGATACTGAACTCTGACATTGAAAAAATAAAGACCACGCTTGACGGTATAGACCGCGATGCGTTTGCTGCGGCAGTCAAGTCGATAGTAGATGCTAAAAACGTCTATATCATCGGAATGCGCGCATCGGCGTATCTGGCGGAATTTCTCAATTACAGCTTCCGCATGATATCGGATAACGTGCGAATGATACAGACTACGTCGGGAAGTGAGACCTTTGAGCAGATGATGAGCATAGGAGAGGACGACGTTCTCATAGCCATCAGCTTCCCCCGCTATTCCAAGAGCACGACCAGAAGTGTTGAATATGCCAAGAGCATGGGAGCGGACGTAATTGCGCTTACCGACAGTGATAGCGCGCCCATCGCAGAGTTTGCCGATCAGCTGCTCGTAGCGCAGAGCGATATGGCGTCCTTCGCGGATTCTCTTGTCGCGCCTATGTCGGTTATAAACGCGCTTATCGTTGCCGTGGCAAAGGAATGCGGACACAGATTTAACGAAAGATTGCACCGCCTTGAAACCGTTTGGGACGAATACAACGTCTATGACAAGTCGCGTGATTGATGCGGAGAGTCGAATGACGGATATAGTTTCTGATACAGGCGCTCGCCGCGTTGCAGTAATAGGCGCGGGAGCGGCAGGAATGATGGCGGCAATACACGCATCGGCAATGGGAGCAGAGGTCACTCTGTTTGAAAAAAACGACCGCGTGGGTAAAAAATTACGAATAACGGGTAAGGGAAGATGCAACGTGACAAACGATTGCTCCGTTGAGGAGTTCTTGTTGAACGTGCCCACCAATCCCCGATTTTTGTACGCCGCGCTCAATAGATTTTCAACGCGTGATACTATGGAGTTCTTTGAGAGCTGCGGAGTGCCGCTTAAAACGGAGAGAGGCAAGCGCGTTTTTCCTCAATCGGACCGCGCGTCCGATATAGTCAGAGCGCTGTCTGACAAATGCGAGGAATACGGTGTGCGACTTGTCCGCGATAAAATAACGGGCATAGATATTTCCGACGGCTGCGTGCAGGGAGTTTTTTGCTCGGACAGACATTATAAGGCAGATGCCGTTATAGTATGTACGGGCGGAAGATCGTATTCGGTCACCGGCTCGGACGGCGACGGATATAAGTTTGCCAAGGCGGCAGGACATACGGTCACTCCGCTTCGCCCCTCGCTCGTGCCGATAGTTGCAGAGGGAAATCTTTGCGCCAGAATGCAAGGACTTTCACTGCGCAACGTCGGAATGAAAATAGTACGTCGCGACAGTGGCAAAACGGTTTACGAGGACTTTGGCGAGATGATGTTTACGCATTTCGGCGTGACGGGACCGATGGTGCTGTCCGCGTCGGCGCATCTGCCCGACATTGATAGCGGAAATTATGAAGCACATATCGACCTCAAGCCCGCGCTCGACGAGTCGGCGCTGGATGCGAGAATAAGATCGGATTTTGCCAAATATTCCAATAAAGATTTTATAAATTCGCTTGGAGATCTGTTGCCGCTTAAGGCAATCGAGCCGATAGTGGATATATGCGGAATAGATCCGCGCAAGAAGGTCAATTCGGTAACGCGAGAGGAAAGAAAAGCGTTGCTTGAGACGATCAAGTGTATGAGAATACGCCTCTTGCGCTTTAGACCCATCGAGGAGGCAATTATAACCAAGGGCGGAGTTAGCGTAGGTGAGATAAGCCCCAAAACAATGGAATCCAAGATAGTGTCGGGACTGTATTTTGCAGGCGAGGTGCTTGACCTTGATGCATATACCGGTGGATTTAATTTGCAGATAGCGTTTTCAACGGCGGTAGTCGCAGGGGAGAACGCGGCTTTTTCAAAGTAAATAAATCAAAGGGAAATAGACTTATGAACAAGAAGATCGCAGTAGCAATAGACGGACCCGGCGGCGCGGGTAAATCGACCATATCAAAGGCGGTTGCGGCGCGTCTGGGAATCATATACGTAGATACGGGCGCGCTCTATCGCACGGTCGGATACTACGGCAGAGAGCATGGACTGTCGGTGGAGGACGTCAAGAAAAGCGAAAAAATAACTCCGCTCCTTGATGGTATCAGCATAGAGATAAAGTACGTTGACGGCTCACAGCACGTCATACTCAACGGAGAGGATCTCGGCGACAAAATACGTCAGCCCGATATCTCGATGTATGCGTCTGCGGTGTCAAGCGTGCCGTCTGTTCGCGCGTTTTTGCTTGAAGCTCAAAAGGAGCTTGCAAGAACGAATAGCGTCATAATGGACGGACGCGATATCGGCACGGTAATTCTGCCCGACGCAGAGGTCAAGATATTCCTGACCGCTTCGGATAAGGCGAGAGCAGAGAGAAGATATAAGGAACTTTTGGCAAAGGGAGTAGCCGCAAATTTTGATGACGTACTCTCCGAGCTTCGTGAGCGCGACCACGCAGATAGCACGCGTGCCGCCGCTCCACTTCGTCCTGCCGACGATGCATATTATTTCGACAACTCTGACTATGATTTTGACGGCTCAGTCGAGCATATAATCAAATTGATAGAAGAAAAGACGGGAGAGATCGCGAATTGAAAAGTAAAGCATATATTTGGGTAAAAAAATTTCTTGCGCCACCCGTAAGATTTTTGTTCAGAATACACCCACACGGCTCTGAAAATGAGCCGGATGAGGCAGATGGACCGTACGTTATGATATGTAACCATATATCAAATGCGGACCCCGTGTTTCTTTGCGCGTCAACTGATAAGCAGCAGCCGCACTTTATGGCTAAAAAGGAGCTTTTCAAGGTTCCCTTGGTCAATAAGCTGGTGGCGGCGCTCGGCGCATATCCCGTTGACAGAGCGGGAGCGGATGCGGGCGCGGTACGTAAGACCATCAAAATGCTCGGAGAGGGCAAGTGCATAGGAATATTCCCTCAGGGCCATAGACAAAAGGGAGTAGATCCCCGTGATACTGAGGTCAAAAACGGAGCGGCACTGATTGCAGTCAAGGCGAATGCTACTGTGCTTCCGTGCTTCGTAAAAACCAAAAAACGCAAATGGACACCGTTTTGCCGTGTTGACGTGTATATCGGTAAGCCCATAAAGCCCGAGGAGCTGAAATACGATCCCGAGGCGGCGGGCGAATATCGCAGAATATCGGAATATCTTTTCGATAAGGTCTGCGAGATTGGAGAAATGGCGAATGAGCAGCAGTAATGTAAGCGTTACGGTTGCTAAAAACGCGGGCTTTTGCTTCGGAGTTGCAAGAGCGGCGAAATTTGTCGAGCAGGAGATCAAAAAGGCAATACCGGGGCAGAGAATTTTTACGCTCGGTAAGCTGATACACAACGATACCTATAACGCGTATCTTGAAAGCTGCGGAGTGGGCGTGACAAGTGCAGAGGATATAGAAAATCTGTGCGCGTCAGCCACAGACACTTCGCCCGTTAAGGTGTTCGTCAGGGCGCACGGAATATCGAGAGAAACAAAGCGGTTGCTCGATGAGTGCGCGATAAAAAATCCGCATTTTGAGTACGTGGATTGCACGTGTGTGTTCGTGGACAAAATACACAAAATCGTACGAGAGCATAATGACCCCGACGGGCTTTTACTTGTGCTTGGTGACGACACTCACCCCGAGGTTTTGGGATTTTGTAGTCAATTTGACGGAAAAGTCGTGATTTTCGAGAACGAAAAAGAGCTTTTGGAGCTTATTGAGTCGAAAAAAATCAATAACGTTTGCGCAAAAACACCAATTGTGGTGGCACAAACTACCCAAAATTTAGGAGAATGGGAGAAAATAAAAAAAGTTTTAGAAAAACTATATACAAAACCGCTAATTTTTGATACAATATGTAATGTTACGGAAAATAGACAGCTGGAAGCTGTAAAGCTTGCGCGTATGAACGATTTTATGATCGTTATCGGCAGTAAGGGAAGCTCAAATTCGGCAAAGCTATATTCAATTTGCAAAGCCGAGTGCGATAATACCGTTATGGTCGAAAGCGCCGCAGAACTGGCAGACGATTTTCCGTTTTCCCACAAAAAAGTGGGCATCGTAGCAGGAGCATCGACTCCGCACGACATAATCCAGGAGGTAGAAAGAAAAATGAGCAATGTTGAGAATTTCGCAGAGCTTCTTGAGGCATCAATCAAAACTTTAAATACAGGAGATACAGTTACCGGATACGTAACCGCTGTCAATGACAGTGAGATACAGCTCGATGTCGGCGCTAAGGTTACGGGCATTATCAAGGCAGATAAGATCACAGACGATCCCAACGCTAAGCTGACGGATATGTTCAAGATCGGTGACGCTGTTGAGGCGTTCGTTGTTCGCGTAAGCGACGTTGAAGGATTCGCTACTCTCGACAAGAAGAGAGTTGACTCCGACAAGAACTGGGGCAAGATCGTTGCCGCTAAGGAAAACGGCGAGACCCTTGAGGGAACTGTTATCGAGGTCGTAAAGGGCGGCGTAGGCGTTATCGTCCTCGTTGACTCCACCAGAGTATTCGTACACTCAAGCCAGACCGGCGTTTCCAAGAACACCGATCTCTCCACCATGGTAGGCAAGAAGGTATCCCTTCGTCTTACCGAGATTTCTGACAATAAGAGAGCAAAGGGCTCTATCAGTGTTCTTCTCCGTGAGGCAAGAAAGCAGGCAGAGGCAGATTTCTGGGCAAACATCGAGGAAGGCAAGCAGTACACAGGTAAGGTTAAGAGCATGACCAACTTTGGCGCGTTCGTAGATCTTGGCGGTGTTGACGGAATGGTACATACCAGCGAGCTCTCTTGGAAGAGAATCAAATCTCCCGCAGAGGTTGTTTCCATCGGTGACGAGATCACTGTTACCGTAAAGAGCTTTGATGCAGAGAAGAGAAGAATCTCTCTCGCATACAAGACCGACGATACAAATCCTTGGACGATATTCAAGACCAACTATGCAGTAGGCGATATCGTATCCGTTAAGATCGTAAACATGATGCCCTTCGGTGCATTTGCAGAGATCGTTGACGGTGTTGACGGACTTATCCACATTTCTCAGATCTCCCTTACAAAGATCGCGAAGCCCGCAGACGTTCTTGAGATCGGTCAGACGGTTGACGCAAAGATCACCGAGATCGACGACGAGAAGCAGAAGGTAAGTCTCTCTATCAGAGTACTCCTCGAGGAAGCAAAGGCACTCGCAGAGGGTATGCCCGAGGAAGAGGTAGCAGAGGAAGTAGTTGAAGAGACCGCTCCCGCAACCGATGCTGAATAATTATTGGCTTAAATAAATTAAAAAAGGTGAACGCGTGAGCGTTCACCTTTTTTATATCGAAAAAAAGAGGGATAAACCCTCTTTTTTGTTTTGGTGGAGACAGTAGAACTCGAATCTACGACCCCTTGCATGTCAAGCAAGTACTCTAACCAACTGAGCTATGCCTCCGTATTTAACTGACTTGTA
>JAZRFU010000159.1:0-6824 GCA_045643865.1 Eubacteriales bacterium | reverse complement strand
ATATTCCGTATTATCGGCGGCTCGCACAGATTTATGGTTGGTGACATAAAGCAGAGTATTTACGGCTTCCGTGAGGCAGAGCCGTCCATATTCGCGTCATACCGCCGAGATTTCAGTGCTTACGGCGAGAATGACGACACTCCGCTCTCGCACGATTACGACGGTCGCACTATATTTATGTCAGAAAACTTCCGTTGCGACCAAAATGTGATAAAATTTACAAACGCGGTCTGCTCCGACGTCTTTGGAGCATTCTCCGAGAGCATCGGATACACCGAGCAGGATAATCTTAAATTTTCCAAGGCACTTCCCTCTGCTGATTATCAAAGTCCCAAGGTTTCGATCAATATCATACACAGATTTGAGGGAGAGGAAGGAACTGCGGACACCGAGGCGATCGAGGAAGCCGCGCAGGAAAAGCCGCGCGATAGCTACAAGGATCTTTCCGACGAGGCAATAGTGGTTGCCAATCAGATAGCCGACCTTCTCCGAAACGGTAAAAATGCCGACGGCACACCCGTACGCGCCAAGCATATCGCCGTGCTTGTCCGTGGACACCGCCATGTAAAGCCGCTGATCGCCGCGCTTAAAATGCTCAATATACGCTATATTGAATCCTCAAAGAGCGAGCTTTTTGACGGCGAGGATATGCGAATTCTCATTGATCTGTTAAGCGTTGTAGATAATCCGAGAAGCGATATTCCGCTCTGTCATCTCCTTACCGCACAGCACGAGGGCATATCCCCCGTTATGTCGCTTGAGGACGTTATCACAGTGCGCCGCTTTGCCGAGAACTCAAAATCTCTCTTTGACGCGCTTATAAGCTACGCCGAGGGTGGCGATAACGTTGCTCTGGCAGATGCCTGCCGTGGCTTTGTTTCGCTCATTGAAAAAATGCGCGTGGCGGCGGCAAAAATATCCGCAGACAAGCTCATCAAAAGCATCGTTGCCTGCGAGCAATATTCCGAAATTACCCGCACGTCCGCTTACACCTACGTTTACGATTCTGCGTGCAAGTACGTCAAAAATTCCTGGAGCGGTCTTTACGGCTTCTTAAAATATTTCAAGGGTGTTATGGAAAAGGGCGAGAGCGGTGCCGAGCCGGATTCCAAGGATGCAGATGCCGTTACCATTATGACCATACATCAGTCCAAGGGACTTGAATTCAACGTGTGCTTCCTCTTTGGATTTGGAAAATCGTTGTCCTTGAGCGAAAAATCGCCCGTAATATTCAATCGCGAATTTGGCGCTTATCTTAAACTCCCGCCTGCCGCTGACGGCGACGGTGAGGGCGAAAACAATATCGGTCGCCCCAGATATGAGAGCAATCCCATATACAACGCGGTGGAATCATACAACCGACGCCGTCTTGTTGAGGAGGAGGCGCGTATCTTCTACGTTGCCTTGACACGTGCGCGTGAGCGACTTTACGTAAGCGCAACAATGACTGGATATATAAGTAATCTGCTTACCAAGCTTGAGGAATGTGCAGATCCCCAATACGAGATAGCCGCAAGCGGCTCGTATATCCGTTGGATACTGCTTAGCAGTCTGCACAATGAGAAAATGAGCGATGACGTAATGGATCTCAATTTCTTCTATCGCGGCGAGCAGTATCTCACTTCCCCCTTCCCCAAGACCACTATGGCGGAAATAAACGCCAACACTCAAGGAATTGAGCGCGCTTTTGCCGAGCTTGTATGCACGGCTGGTGCTGACGACACCGAGCTTTCGGTGCTTGCTACGGTCCCCTCAAAGGTTGCGGCGTCCAAGGTTTCTCCGAGTATGCTTGACGACAGTATCTTTACGCCGATTCCCACGGGTTCGCTGTTCGGCGAGAGTGGTGAGGACGTATCTGAAGAAGATCGCGACAACGCCGAGCGAGTACGTCAGAGAATCGCGCTTATGCGTTCTGCCCAAAAGGATTTCGACGGCTTACTTGAAACCCATCAAAAGCCCACCGCCGCCGAGATCGGTACGGCAACTCACCTATTCTTGCAATACTGCGACTACAAAAATGCCGAGCTGAACGGCATTGAGGCAGAGATAGAAAGATTGCTTGACGGCAGATTCATATCCAAGCGAAGCGCCGAGATAATAAACCGCCGTCAGCTGTCGCAATTCTTTACGGGCGAGCTTTACACGCTTATAAAGGCGGCGAAGAACGTGCGCCGCGAATTCAGATTCGGTATGTTCCGCAATGCAAGCGAATTTACCGAAAACGAGGAGCTTCGCGCGCGGCTTGCCGACAAAAAGATCTTCGTGCAGGGCTCTATCGACCTCATAATCGAGAACACCGACGGCGAGATCATTCTCTGCGACTACAAGACGGACTTTATATCCGCCGACGAAAAGGCAGACCGCTCCCTTCTCGTAAATAATATGAGGAACAAGCACGGCGAGCAAATAAAGCAATACAACTATGCCACAGAGCAGATATTCGGCACTTCTCCCGCGAGAACGTGCATATATTCCCTGCCTCTCGGCGAGCTTATTGATATGTAACAAAAACTTAAAAGGGACTGACCTCGGTCAGTCCCTTTTTCATTATTTAATAAACGGATCGCACTCTCCGCAAAACGTAACCGCGCTCGGCTCAATGCCCTCGCTTGAAAGTCCGTAGCGCGCACTGCTGCCAAGAGATGCTTCGATACGGAGAAGTCGGTTGTATTTTGCTACTCTGTCTGTTCGGCACGGCGCTCCCGCCTTAATAAACGGCGCTCCCGTTCCAACTGCAATGTCCGCTATCGTGGTGTCCTCGGTCTCTCCTGAGCGATGCGACAAAATATACGAATATCCCGCAGACGAGGCAAGATCTGTAACCTCAATGACCTCGCTGAGCGTGCCTATCTGGTTTGGCTTGACAAGGATCGCGTTTGCAGCGCTCATTTCAATTCCTCGGCGCAGACGCTCGGGATTAGTGACGAAGAAATCGTCGCCCACAAGCATAATTCTATCACCAAGCTCGCTCGTCATCTGTGTCCAGCCGTCAAAATCGCGCTGATCAAGTCCGTCCTCGATGGAGATTATGGGATAGTCGCGAATCAATGAAGCATAATATCCGATAAGCTCGCTTTTGTCACGCTTTATTCCGCGCTTGTGCATCTCGTAAAGTCCGCTCTCCGTGTTATACCACTCGCTTGATGCTACGTCAAGAGCTATCTTGACGTCATCTGTGGTATATCCGCTTTCAAGTATGGCTCGAACTATATAATCAAGCGCCACCTCGTCGGATTCGAGATTGGGGGCAAAGCCGCCCTCGTCGCCCACTCCCGTGGACAGTCCGCTCTTTTTGAGTATATCGCCAAGCTTATGATATATCTCGCTCCCCATCTGCAAGGCATCCGCAAACGATCTTGCTCCAACGGGAACTATCATAAACTCCTGTATTTCAACGTTATTCGACGCGTGCGCACCGCCGTTGAGAATGTTCATCATGGGTATCGGCAATCTCACCGCCTTAACGCCGCCTATCCACTTATAAAGCGGAACCTTGTATGCATTTGCGCAAGCTCTGGCATTTGCCAGCGATACCGCAAGTATCGCGTTAGCTCCAAGCTTTGATTTATTGGGTGTTCCATCCAGCTCGCAGAGTAACCTATCAAGCACAGATTGCTCTGCCGCATAACAGCCCACGATCTCGGGCGATATGGATTTGCATATTCCTCTGACCGCCTCAAGCACTCCGCGTCCGCCGTAGCGTGCGCTATTGGTGTCGCGCTTTTCGACCGCCTCGTATATTCCCGTGGAAGCTCCCGACGGAACTGATGCCACCCCCATAGTGCCGTCCGATAGCACCACGGTTGCCTCAACCGTTGGATTTCCTCTTGAATCAAGTATTTCTCTTCCGCTGCATTTTATGATCTGTGGTTTTACCATTTCGTCTTCCCCTTACCTACCGTTTTTATACACCCGTCACTTATGATCGGTCAGAGCTATTATTGACCTTGCTGCGTTACGGTATGCGGCTGGAAAATTAAGCCACACAGCTTTTAACATCAATATCCCATAAGCTTTACAAACTCGGTCTTGATATCGCTCGCAAACAGCACGTCGCCAAAGCAAAGCACATTTTTCTGCTCTCTTGCCGCATTGGCGATCATTTCTGCCGCCGCCGCTACGTCTTCGACCACGATCTCGCCGTCACGGGTAATATGTATGTCCTCTCCCGAGTCAGAAAGCACGATAAGCCCTTCAATATAAATGCCTGCAAATGCTCCCAGCATAGCGTCAAGATGCTTTTGAGACTGCGCTCTGATGCACAGGGTAAGTCGCTCTAAACCGCCCATCACGTCCTGCGCGGTTGACACAAGCTGTGATACGGCTTCGGAATTATCCGCGCCGTCCGCGACTATCATGGGAGAAACAGATATCATATCAAAGCAAGATAGCTCCGCTGCCGCCTCAAGTCCTGCCGCAATACTGCTCCACGGCATTTTTATACCGTCGCGACGCATTGCCAATGCGCTTTCGATAACGAGCATAGCGCTCTCGCGCGCTACGTAAGAGGGATTTTTTATGACGTAGGCCTCCCGTCCTGAATATGAGAATTTAAGACGTCGGGCGGATATTTCTTCAATCATCAACGTCGGCTTTGCGGTAAAGCTGAGTCGCACTCCGCTAAGCACACACGCCCCCGATATCATACCGTAGGCATTTCCATTTTGGTTGCCGCTGATGACCTCGCGCACGCCACGTTTTATCGCGTCACAGCATGCCTTTATACTGTGTTCCGCGCTTCCGTCGTCGCAAAACGCCGGTGTCAGTATCATATCATACGGCGCACAAACCGATTCTATTGCTCCGCACGAGCCAATTCCTTCAAGTATCACATATTCGCACGCCTCAAGCTTGCATGCCAACAGTCCAAGCGAAAATACCGCTTCTTCCTTGCGATAAACGGCTTCTCCGCTCTTGCTTATAGCATTTTTAAGCTCTGCTACGCATTTATTGTAATCGTCAATATTCAAATGCTCCCCGCTCACGAAAATAGAGCAACGGGAATCGTTGCAACGACCAAGGTCTATACGACCGACGCGGTATCCCGCATTTTTTATTACCGATTCCAGCATAATGGCGCTCACGTGTCCGCCAATTCCCGCAGGAATTGCAATATAACGCGTGCCTATATTTATTCTGCCCAGAAGAGCGCAAAGCTCAGACACGCGTGATGCGCTTATATCCACGCCACTGCTTATCGTTTCAAAGCTATTCATATATTTGAGTGAATTAGCGTATTTCATATTGTTTGCTCCATTTTATATGACCTGTTTTAATATCAACGCGCGATTTGCTTCAACGGTAACGCACTCATTATACTCGTCACCGCTTAACATATCCACGTATTTTACTCCGCGACCAAGCTCTATTGTGCGCTCCTCACCTCTGTTGGCGATAAGTACGATACGGCTGTCTCCCTTTTCTCTGACAAATGCCACAAAGCTCTCGCCGTGATCCAGAAAATAGAATTTGCCGCCGTCAAGCGCTTCCTCGCTATTTCTTATCTCGCCCAACCGCTTGTAATAGGACAAAAGCTCCTCGCGATATCCCCCGTCGATCTCACTCCACGGGAACGGCATACGGCAGAACGGATCTCCGTATCCCTCAAGTCCAACCTCGTCACCGTAATATACACACGGAATTCCGTATGCGGCAAACTGTATAGCGGCGGCAATTTTGAGAAGCTCTATGCCCTCTGCTCTCTGCTGCTCGCTCAAGCGCTTCCTCGCCAACACACAATTCGGCTCGCAGGCATCGTCCTCGTCGCGTCCAAGCACCGTCAGAATTCTCTCGGTATCGTGTGTGCCGAGCAGGTTCATAAGGCGGTGACAAACGCCCATCGGATATGACGCGTATATCTCTGTCAGCGTATCATACAAAAACTGTCCGTCACCGTACTGACAAAATGCCACTATCGCATTTTTGAGGGGATAGTTCATAACGCTATCAAGCTGACGGCCCTGAAAATACCGTCTTCTCTGCCCATACGACACCTTGTCGGCCGCATTTTCCCAAACCTCGCCGATAATTACCGCATCTTCGTTTGTTTCCTTTGCCACAGCTCGCAATTCATCGAGAAATTCATCGGAAAGCTCGTCTGCAACGTCAAGTCGCCAGCCCGCAATGCCGCGGCGCAGATACTTTTGTATTATTCCGCCCTCGCCCGTGAAAAAGCGACGGCAATTTTCGTTTTGATGATTCAATTTTGGCAAAATCTCAATTCCCCACCACGACTCGTAGTCATAAGGGTAGGAACGGAATTTATACCAATCACGATACGGGCTGCTCTCGTCGTTGTACGCACCGCCGTCACCGTAACGCTTATATTTATTGAAGTACAAGCTATCTGCACCCGTGTGATTGAACACTCCGTCCAAAATTATGCCTATACCTCTCTCTTTTGCCTTAATTATGAGGTTGTCCAGCGCCTCGTCACCGCCGAACATTTCGTCCACACGGCTATAATCCGCCGTGTCGTATTTATGGTTTGAATACGCGTCGAATATCGGGCACAAATATATCACGCTCACCCCAAGCTCTTTAAGGTAATCCAGCTTTTCTGCCACTCCCCACAGATTTCCGCCGAAAAACATATTGTTTTCAAGCGGCTCACCGTGATTATCGACGAACTGAGGTATTCCCCTATCCCAATCGGGATTTATAAACGCGCCTGATCTTACAGGCAAGCTTTTTGCCCTATCGCTCTCGCCCTTGAAAAATCTGTCTGTAAATATCTGATACATAACGCCGCGGCCAAAGTCGCGCGGCATCTTATATTCGGTTGAATAGATCAGCAGTCTGAAGCGATTGCCCTCTTTCTCCGC
>JAZRFU010000158.1:0-1803 GCA_045643865.1 Eubacteriales bacterium | reverse complement strand
TAAATTACGTTCACAATCAGGCAAACACGAGAATATCCACGGGTATGCTCAACGAGGTGCTTGCCGATGCGACTATGCGCACCCAGCCGCCTACGGATAAGGGCAAGAGATTGAAGATATACTATATGACGCAGATCAGCGTTGCGCCCCCTACGTTCGTTATATTCTGTAACAATGAGGAGCTTTTCCATTTCTCATATCAGAGATACATTGAAAACTGTCTGCGCGAGACCTTTGGCTTTGTGGGAACACCCATTCGCCTGATAATCCGTGAGCGCGGAGAGGATAAAAAGTAAACGGTCAGGTGATAAATTTGGATCAGAACAATTCGCAAAACAATAACCAAAATAACAAAAGTCCCCGACCGCTTGGAGAGGGCATAGTAAAGCTTTCTGCGGTCATAATAGGTGCGGCAATAGTCGCGTGCTGTTACGCATATACCAAGGTTGACGAGGTCATAGTGCGGATACTTATTCTCGCTATGTCGTTGGCTGCGATAGGCGCGGCATCATTGATGATAGCTGCGGTAATATTCGCGCGCCGCGCGGACAAAAACCGCAATAATTTCTTTCTTTACAACAAAAAGACCAAAAAGGAGATCTCCGTCAGCGAGCTGACGTTCAAGGAGATGAGGTCGCGTCTGCTCGGATTTATGTCGGTATTCAGACACAAGGGCAAGATATACATCGGAGATCTGCTTGCCGACGGCAAAACCGTACCCGAACAGTTCAAGCCGCTTTTCTGCTACGAGCTTCTTTACGAGCTTGCCACGGATGACGGACTTGATGCGGAGATGTTTCTCTCCTTCGGCCCCGAATGTGCCGATATATTCTCACGCTATCTGCGTGCAAATCAGGATTACGAGCTGGCGCTTCGTCTGCGCTCGTTCATCTTCGATTTCGCCGAGGGAAACAAGAGAGTGGAGGAATTCCGCGAGTATATGAGAGGTCTTGGCACTCATATCGAAGAAAAGATGATGCAATATACCAAGGATAACATTGAAAAATTCAGATAAACGCGCCTTACCCTGAAACAAAAGGAGGAGATGCACAGGTGTTTATAGATAAGATAAAGATATACGTGAAGGCGGGCAACGGCGGTAACGGCGCTATTGCGTTTCACAGAGAAAAATACGTTGCGGCGGGCGGTCCCTCGGGCGGTGACGGCGGCAACGGCGGTAATATAGTGTTCACGGTCGATAAGGGCTCGAATACACTTTTGGCATTCAGATACAAAAGAAAATTCGTGGCGGGCAATGGCGGTGACGGCGGCGGCTCCAAATTCCACGGCGCAACTGCTGACGACCTCTACATTCCCGTACCCCCCGGAACGCTTATAAAGGACGTTGAGAGCGGAAAGATAATACACGATATGTCTGAGAACGACGGCGCGGATTTTGTCTGCTGTAAGGGCGGCCGCGGCGGCTGGGGAAACAAGCATTTTGCTACCCCCACGCGTCAGACCCCTATGTTTGCCAAAAACGGCACCAAGGGCGAGGAGCGCGAGGTCATCTTGGAGCTTAAAATGATAGCCGACGTCGGTCTTATCGGTATGCCCAGCGTGGGTAAATCGTCGATTTTGTCCGTCATATCCTCGGCAAAGCCCAAGATTGCCGATTATCATTTCACGACGCTCTCCCCTAACCTCGGAGTCGTATCCACCGGCGCGGAGAGAGGATTCGTTGCGGCGGACTTTCCCGGTCTTATCGAGGGCGCGGCTGACGGCGCGGGGCTCGGTCATCAGTTCCTTCGCCACGTTGACAGATGCCGCCTGCTTTTGCACGTTGTTGACATCTCGGCGTTT
>JAZRFU010000157.1:0-7482 GCA_045643865.1 Eubacteriales bacterium | reverse complement strand
CTGCTCTATATTAAGTCCCGTTTTTGCGGATACAGCGGGGCAGTCCTCTGCGGGAATACCTATCTCGTCCTCTATCTCGCCTCGCACGCGGTCAACGTCGGCGCTGGGCAGGTCGATCTTATTGATGACGGGGATTATTTCAAGTCCCGCATCAACCGCCAAATACGCGTTTGCCAAGGTCTGCGCCTCTATTCCCTGCGTGGCGTCAACCACCAGTAAAGCTCCGTCGCATGCGTTGAGCGATCTCGATACCTCGTAGTTAAAGTCAACGTGACCGGGGGTGTCGATAAGGTTAAACACATATTTTTCACCGTCGGGTGCATGGTAGTCAAGCTTGACGGCTCTCGCCTTTATGGTTATTCCTCTTTCCTTTTCAAGCTCCATGTTGTCCAGCATCTGCTCCGAAACCTCGCGCTTTGATACCGCCTGCGTGGCTTCGAGAATACGGTCGGCAAGAGTAGATTTGCCGTGGTCTATATGGGCTATTATGGAAAAGTTCCTGATTTTTTTCATTCTGTCGCTCTGTGACATTGTTTTTCCTTCCCTTCCGCGAGTATTTTCCATTTCCCTGACCTCGCGGCACTTTACATACTTATACATTGTTATTTTATCATATTATTCGTTACAGCGCAATGGCTTTTGCGAAATTTTTACAATTTATATTTTTCGACAAAGCTCATTCACAAAAATCACCGTTCAACATAATATGATAGTGAGAACGACAATTCTCAACACAAAATACGTATATTTCTCAAGGAGGATACTTTCATGACAGCTAACTGCCTTTGCGGACTTTTGGACAACAATTGGATCTGGATACTTCTTATCGCGCTGCTTATCATCAGCTGTTGCTGCTGCGGCTGATAACCGTACCGAATTTAACGCAAATTCCTAAAATAATATGCCCGTCGGGAAACCGACGGGCATATTTGTTATTCACTTTCTGTAAAAGGTATTTCCGCCGATAAATTCGCGCACTATGCTGGTGGGCGGTATTTCATCGTCAACGTCTGCCTCATGGATATAGTTGAGTATTTTTACCACCGCGCGCACCTGATCGTAGCAGTCGTCCTCGGGCTGTACCGCTTCAAGCAGTGGGAATATGTGGCGCTTGATTACCGCCAGCTCATACAAGGTCGAGCTATTGAAGATAACGTCCGCGTTCTCTTGGAACGGGAATATCCAGCGCTCCTCTCCTCTGCGCACCGAGTCCCACATCGACAGCGTTCTTTGCACCGACGCGCCGCGGCTCTCAAAATCGCGCACTGTTCTGCGCAAAAGTCGCAGATAGCTTGTGGGTATCCTGTTATGGTCGTCAAGGTTAAGCGGCAAAAGCGGGCTTACAAACATTTTGAACACAAGCTTTTGATCCAGCTGTGCAGGAAGCAGTACGGGATTTAGTCCGTGCAGACCCTCGACGATAATGACCGAATCGTCACAAAGGCGCAGCTTATGCCCCGTCCACTCGCGTCTGCCTGTCTTGAAATTGAAGCTGGGCAGCTCGACCTCCTCTCCCGAAAGCAATCCCTTCAGATGCTCGGCAAAAAGCTCGGTATCAATAGTGTTTATATGCTCAAGGTCGATAGTTCCGTCCTCGCCTACGGGTATTTTGTCGCGGTCGATATAGTAATCGTCCAAGCTCATCAGAATGGGCTGCTTGCCGTGTACGCGAAGCTGGGTTGCAAGTCGGTTAGCGGAGGTGGTCTTGCCCGACGAGCTGGGACCTGCCAGCATTACCGCCTTGGCTCCTCTTTCGCATATCATATCAGCTATCTGTGAAAATCTCTTTTCGTGCAACGCCTCGTTTACGCGTATCAGCTCACGTATTTTACCCGATCTTGCAAGCTCGTTAAGATCGGCCGCCGTTTCGCATCTCATAAGCTCGCCCCATCTCTTGCCCTCGTTATATACGTTGAAGAAATTAGGCCTTTCAGTATAGCTTGAGCTTCTGTCGGGATCGTTTATGTCGGGGTACACGAAAATAAAGCCACAGGGAGCGCTTTCAATATCCCAAGAGCGCAGAAAAGCTGTCGATGCCGCCATCTCGCCGTAGAAATAGTCCTTGAAATCGCCGCTCTCGTAAAGGTCTATCGTATTTTTCTTGCGATAGGTCAAAAGGCCCGCCTTGTCGTCCTGACCTATGCTGTTGTAATATTCTATCGCCTCGCGCGTAGTTACTCTGTGACGGTGCAGCGTTATATTTTCCTCAACTATGCGCAAAACCTCGCGTCGAAGCTTTTCCGCGCAAAAATCAGGCGCGTTATGCACGCTGACATATACCGCATTGCCCACCGTACAGTTCATTTTTGCTCTTGCTTCCGGCCAGAGTCGGCGTAACGCCAAGAACAGCACGAATTGCGACGTTCTTATATATGCGTCGCGTCCCGCGGGATCACTGTATCGGAGCAATCTGATCACTCCGTCCGACGCCGCCATCGCCTTGCGCACCGATTCACGCTCGGTTATGTCCTTTTGCCGCACGGGAATATAGTTGAGCGTGAACACTCTTCCCGATATTTTTGCGGCGATGGGGTCGGTGGACAGCTTGCCCTTTATCAGCCCCATTTCCGTGATGATGTCAAGCAACGACTGTTCAGGTCTTGCCACAACAGCTATTCCATCTATTATAAGCTTCATGATTTGTCTCCTTGTTGATTATTTTCAGTATCGCCGTCCTGCGCTATACCCGACTTGTTCTGCTGAATATAACGCACCGACTGAACAAAGTTTATGCAAATGAGGCAGGCATTTAGCACGACCACGGGCCACGTATTGCATAAAGCGGCGTATATTAAGCTGATAAGTCCTCCGCACATGTTAATTATACGAAACCGCAGCCAATTCGTCATCGTCATAGATATTATAACGAGCGCAGTTCCAATATAGCCAAAAATTTCAAGTGTAATATATTCCCATTCCATTTGTGTGTACTCCTATCAAAAAAATATGGCTGACCTACGGATCAAAATTCCGGTAGTCAACCATTAACGGTGGTTTGTAGAAACGCTTGCCCATATTGCAAGCTTATACCCTATGTGCCTCCCTTGACACGATGATATTATACCACACTTTCGCCAAAAAGTCAATACTTTTTTGTGTTTTTTTGTATAAATTGCTTTCTTCCTGCTAACGTGACCTTTATAATACAATATATGAAGAAAAAATGTCATAATTTGTAAAAAAAGTTGATTTATTCATAAATTTGTGTTACAATTTAGAGTGCAAATAAAATTACTTTCAAAGGAGAAATATATATGAAAAAGTTGCTATGCTTGTTTCTGACTACATTGCTTGTTATATCAGTTTTAGCATCTTGCAGCATGAACGGTATTCTGGCGGACCCCGATTACTTGGCAACGATGGAAACCACCACACAGCAACAGACCGAGCAAAATGAGGAAACTACCACAGCAAGTGAAACTACTACCAAGGGTGAGACCACTACCAAGGCAGAAGAAACTACTACCAAGGCAGAAGAAACTACTACCAAGGCAGAAGAAACTACTACCAAGGCAGAGAAAACTACTACCAAGGCAGAAGAAACTACCACCAAGGCGGAGGAAACTACCACCAAGGCGGAGGAAACTACTACCAAGGCGGAAGAAACTACTACCAAAGAGGAAACAGTTGCTCCTGTAATAGAGGAAATTGAGCTTAACGTCAACAATCTCGGTATTCCCTCGAAAGAATATGCTGATGGAAGCGCAACCGTTGGCGGTGTTAAATTTACATTTGATCATGTCGGCAACTATGGTGACGGCATCCAGATGAGAGATAAAGATGGCAACGGGCCCTCAATGCTCTGGAACACTACCGAATTCAGCGGACCTATTCTCAGAATTGAGCTTGTTTATTCAGGTAACATGGACGTTACATACTCCAATAACAACTGCGTAATATTTACGTTTGGAAACTCCGCGGGCGAAGCTAAATACACCACAAAGCTTTCTACAGTGGCGGGACAAAAGACCTACGTTATTACTCCCAATGCGGAAACCTACACTTATTTCAAGCTCGAGCATGATCTTAGATATACTCTGTACTGGGACTCCATAACCATCGTTTACGCCGATCAGGGCGGCAATGGTGGAAACAATGATGGCGGCAACGGCGGCAATAGCGGCAATGGCGGCAATGGCGGCAACAGCGATAACACCGAAAGCACCGGCGGCTTCACCGCTGACGAAAAGGCACTTTTCGCAGAATATTTCGGCAACGGATTCTCACTTCCCTTCATAGAGAGCGATGAATATTACGTTGAGGAATACTCAAATCCTTACGGCGACGGTACAGGTGAGGAAGGCGTTAATTTCTACGCGTTCGGCAACACACAATCGGAGTTCAATTCCTATCTCTCACAGTTTTCAAAATACACGAGCGACGGAACAGACGTTGACGATTACGGTGACACATGGTATTTCTATTCAAGCGGCGACATCTGCATCGACCTCTCTTATTATGAGTATGAGGACGGCGTTTACGTTATAGACGTATACGTTTATTACGTCGTAGAGATGGACGATGACGGCGGTAATACGGGCGACAGCGGTAATACGGGCGACAGCGGTAATACAGGCAACGGCGGCTCAACTGACGTTGATCTTATAACCAACGAGGGCAAGGGGCTTCCCTCCTCGGCAAACGGCTTCTATGAGGTCAAGTTTGAGGACGCGACCTACGTAAAGAACGTTACCGAGCAGGGCTATTACATTGACGGCTGCCCCACTACCGGATCGCCCGCAGTCCTCGTAATTCCTGTAAACTTCAAGGATAGCGGTCTTAGCGATCAGGAGCTTGCAGACATACTTGCCGACCTCAATCTTGTATTCACGGGCACTAAAGACGTTGACCCGCTCAACGAGTATTCACTCGATGAATACTACAAAATCTCCAGCTACGGTCAGCTTGATCTCGATATTACCGTGCTTGATGAATGGTTCACTCCGGCTCAAAACGCTAACGACTATGCGGAAGCTACTATGGATTACTATGGCGACCAAGTTGAAATCGGTGACCAGAAGGTAATGGACGAAGCCCTTGATTATTTGGAAGAATCTATGGATCTCTCGCAGTTCGACTCTGACGGCAACGACACTATAGACGCAGTAGTTATGGTCAATTCTCTTGACATTGATGGTGAGGTAATGTTCCAGTGGGCATACAGATATTGGAACATTTATACAGACGGTGACGGCAATTATTATGAATACGACGGCGTATCTGCAAACGACTATATATGGCTCTCCTATCAATTCATGTATGAGACCTACGACGAGGACGGAAACGTAAGCTATGACGGTGAGGATATTAACACCTACACCTTTATTCACGAATTTGGCCACGTTCTCGGTGCCGACGACTATTACGACACCTCGGAAGCTACCGACGGTCCTATGGCGGGCTGTGACGTTATGGACGGCATGCCCGGTGACCACAATGCGTTCACCAAGTTCAATTTCGGATGGATAACTAAATCCCGTCTTGTAGTAACCGACTCCTCTGTCAAACTCACGCTCAAGGCATTTGCAGAGAGTGGCGATACTATAATTATTGCTAACAACTGGGATCCCGCTCTCGGCGCTTATCAGGAATACTACGTTGTTATGTATTACACGAACACGGGGCTTAACGAAGGCAACAACGGTTATTTCGCTCGCGACGGCATAGTAGTTTACCACGTTAACGCTTCGCTCTACGCGGAGGACTATGACGGTGAAACCTACTATGACATTTATAACAACAATACCGACGCGTCCGATCAGTACGGCACGGCTGACAACCTCATCGAATACGTTAAATCCGCTGGCGACTCTTATACATACGTACACAAGGATTACGTTGACGATGGATACGATCCTACTGACGAAAACGACAAAGATTACTCCTACAATAACGGCGAAAACACCTTGCCTACCACCTACGACGACGCAGGCAACGCGCTTGGATACACCTTTACGGTTGACTCCATAGAGAACGGCGAGGCAACACTTACCTTTACAAAAAAATAATTTATCAGTATAAAAGATCCCACCGCTTGTGCGGTGGGATCTTTGCTTTTATTATAACTATTATTTATTTTTCTTATTGACCAGCTCTATGCGCTCGTGAAGCGGCGGATGACTGTACGTCAGCTTTACAACAACGGGGTGAGGATTCATATCGGCAAGCGAATCCTTATGTAGCTTTTTAAGTCCCGATACAAGATCTGCGCCGTGGCCGCGAGAGCAAGCAAACGAATCCGCTCTGCGCTCCATTTTGCGCGAAATTGCGTTAAACGGCATCATAATAAGTGTCGAAAGTATAGCCAGCACGTTACCAAATGACAAATAGAACGCAAAGAGAATGCTGGGAAGCTCAAATCCGTAGCTCTGAGAAATCTCGGGAATAGTCATTGCCAAGGTCATCATAACCATCATAGGCAGGAAATTGAGCAAGCTGAACACTGTCATTTTGGTCGTGTCCTTGTGCTTGAAATGAGCAAGCTCGTGCGCGAACACCGCGGTTATCTCTCCCTCGGTGTAGTTGTTTACAAGGTTGTCAAATAGAACTATCTGCTTGAATTTTCCGATTCCACCGCAATATGCGTTGGCTTTGGTGGTACGCTTGGACGCGTCCATAACGTATATATCCTTGAGCTTAAAGCCCTCGCCCTCAAACATGGTGCAGAGGTCATCGCGAAGCTTACCCTCGGGCAGAGGCGTAAACTTATTGAATATCTTGGAGAATACCGTGGACAGCGAGCTGATAATAAACATAAACACACCGATACCGACAAAAGCAATGATAGCAAAGTAATTACCGAGCAGCGCATACGCTCCGAATACAAGCAGGAATATTATCACGTTAAGCACCACGCCGAGAATGAAATTCTTTATCATGTCGCCGATAAAGGTCTTGGGAGTTACCTTGTTGAAACCAAACTCCGCCTCGATCTTGAAATTGAACACGTACTCAACCGGCAAGCTGACGAGTATGTCCACCGCTCCCATAATGAGGAAGAACAGTATCGCCTTGACTATCTCGTCGCCCTCGCCGCCGGGGAGCGCATAATATATCATAGACATTATATTTGTGCAGTAAAGCACGATATTGACGATCAGCGTCAACGCGCCCGAGATAAGACCGAGCTTATCCTTTTTATTGTTGTATCTTCTCCAACGGTCGTACTCATCGGCATCGTATATGTCCGCTACACTTGCGGGCAGGGGCTTACCTATCTGCTTGTTTGACAGAAGCTGCAACGTCAGCTTATATGCAAACTGCACGACAAGCAAAACTAAAAATATTATTTTATACATGGCAATCTCCTTTTTATGTATTATAATAACATTTTATCACATCGCTCCACAGCTGTCAATAGCTGTCGCTTCCGCCGACAATTCTATCGGCAAAATTATGCGCGAATCATCAAGATATACCGTATTCATCGCGATGTCCGTACCCGTTTGCAAATAGTACTTGCCCTTTCGGTTGGTGTGACAC
>JAZRFU010000156.1:0-10596 GCA_045643865.1 Eubacteriales bacterium | reverse complement strand
CGCGCTTAACGACTCTCTTGTAAAGGTTTATAAGATAAGCAAAGCCGTGGACCATATTGGGCGCAAGCTTGCCGTTTTTCGCGTAATAATCGCGGAAGCTGGGCAGATTTCTCGCGCTCCACTTTGAAATACTGTTAAGCGCGATGCTTGTCAGCTGATGATTGAGATAGGGATTGCCAAAACGGTCAAGCACGCTGTCCGCAAACACCTGCGTCGCGGTAACGTCGTCAGATACAAACGGCACTATCTCTGCGTCAAGCGTGTTCGTCAAAAAGCTTGATAACACGGGGCTTTTAACACAATCATATACCGTTTGAGCCCCCAGCCAAAGACCTGCAGGAACGAGGTTTGTGTGGCTTCCGTTCAGTACGCGCACCTTGCGCTTTTTGTAATAATTTATATCCTCTGTCAGCACGACCTCAATATTGTGCTTTCCCTCGTCGATATAGTCGGCAATGCTTCCCTTTTTCTCGATCGCCCAAAGACCGAACGGCTCGCCGACAGTCATAAGCTCGTCGTCATAGCCGATAAGCTCGGTAAGATGAGCTTTGGCTTCGGGGTCGCGGGGGTAGCCCGAAACTATGCGGTCAACAAGCGTGTTGCAGTAAAAATTCTGCTCGTCGTTCCACGCCCTGAACTCCTCGGGGAGCGACCAGAGGGATATGTATTTGTCAACGCACTCGGCAAGCGCGCCTGCGTTGTTGTCGATAAGCTCAACGGGAAGAATATACACGCCGCCAAGTCCTGCGCAAAATCTCTTGTAGAGCAGCTTTGTCAGCTTTGCGGGATAGGTTATGCCGTCAAAGCCGTCGAATTTGTCGGTGTCCGAATAGCAGATCCCTGCCTCGGTGGTGTTGGATACGATAATTTTAAGCTCGGGATCGCAACCGAGCGCGTAATAGCGCTCCTGATCCTTGTAGGGATCGGTAACGCTGTTTATAATGCTTATGGGATACACGTCCTCTACGTCGCGTCCGCCCTCGGAGCCGCGCAGAATGACGTTGTATTTGTTCTCTTGACGTTCAAAGCGGTCAATGGGCGCGCTCAACGGAATAACGACATCAACGCTTATATCCCTGCCCTCGTGGGAGAGCGCCTGAAAATACGCGTCGGCAAACGCGCGAAGAAAATTCCCCTCGCCGAATTGAAGAATCTTTATCATTTTTGTACCTCTTGATAGGGATTTTTTAATTATTTGTTCTTTTCCTCGGCGAATTCGGCAAAGCATTTCTGTGCCGCGAAATAGGCAAGCTTGGGTTTTCTGTATTCACTTAAAAGTCCCTTGTTGTTGAAGCGGCGCGCTCTGGATATTCCCGCCTGCTTTGACGTTCTCGCGTCGGCAAAGTGCCATATAAGCTCGCCCACTATTGTGGGATACGAGTGGAACAGCTCAAGACAATGCTTTATAAGCTTCGCCTGATACTCCTCTGTCCACAAAAAATTATCATCGTCGTGACAGCCGTAAAGCGCCGCCGCGCCAAACTCACTCATTACCACGGGCTTGTCTGCAAGTCCGAGCGATTCCTGTCGCACCGTGAATTTATCAAGCGCTTCCTGCCAATATTCAAGCTCGCCGTTATACCAGCCGTAATACAGGTTAAGACAAATAACGTCGGTAAATTCAAGCGATATATCTGTTTCGGGCAGATAGGACGCATAAACTACAAGTCGATTGCCGCCGTTTTCTTTGAGATAGCCGTAATATTTCTTTGACATCTCGTAGCCCTCGGGCGTGTCCGTCAGTATCTCGTTGTGCATGCCCCACATCACTATTGACGGGTGATTGTAATAATATTTAAGCATCTCGCGGTGCATATCAAGTCCGCGACCGACTACCTTCTCTCTTCCAAGCGTTTCCCTTGAAAATCCGCAGCCCCAGATGGGTATCTCGCTCCAGAAAAGCAGTCCGCGCTCGTCAAGCATATCAACAAAGCTCTGCGAATTTGTGTAATGCGAGCCGCGCACAAAATTGCAATTCATCTCCTCGATGAGCGTAATATCGCGCGCCATAAGGTCACGCGGGAACGCAAAGCCGTGCTCGGGGTGCTCCTCGTGACGGTTGACGCCCATAAGCTCTATTTCGCGGTTATTGAGCAATATTTTTTTGTCCTTGACCTCGATTCTGCGCAGACCTATTCGGTCAACAAGGTCATCGGTGTCCGTGCTTGCCGATATGGTGTAAAGCTCGCCGCGCCCAATATCCCAAAGCCGCACGTTATCAAGCTTTATGCCCGACACGATCACTTCTCTGCTCTCGTGTCCGTCAAGCGAAACATTACCGCAATAAACAGTCGCGCCGTCAACCGTCAGGGAGAGCGCGCTCTCGGTCTTTGCCGCGTCGGCGTTGTAAAGGGTTACGGTAAAGGTGCAATCCGCCGATTTTAAATCGTCGGAAAGAGTGTAATCAAATCTATTCGATACGACCGAAATGCCGCGAAGCGTATGCGCCTCTACCTCCCTGACTATACCGCCGTGGTGATACCAATCCACAAAGGGCTGTGGTATGGAGTCCTCGTCAAAGGCGTTGTTGACACGAACGCTTATACGGTGATAGCCCTCCGCGACGCCGTCCACGGTAAAGTCAAACTGGCAAAAGCCGCCGTAATGCTCGCCAAGGTAATTGCCGTCGAGCCACACCTGCGCCTCTGTCATAACCGCGCCAAAGGACAAAAACAAACAGCCGCCCTCAAAATAAAAGCTCTTTTCATACCAGACGGTTCCCTCGTAGCAAAACAGCTTTTTATCCGTGGCAAAAACCGACGGCACCATTACCGTCTGTCCGTCTATGTTGGCGCGATACCACTCACCCGAAAGTCCCTCATCTTGAGCGTCCACGCGCATTTTCCACGCGCCGTCAAGCGATTTTACGTGTCTTTTTGTGCGATACTCAAATAATCTTTTCATTCAGTTCTCCTCGCATATTTGCAGTTGTGCTTTAATTTATATAAATATTATATCACCGCCACCCTTGACTTTCAATATAAAAAATGCTATAATATAGCCAAAATTACATATATATTTCAAAAAACGAGGAAAAATATGAGATTTATAGAAATAGAAAAATCGGTGCAGAAAAGCAGCTGGAATATGAAGGAGCTGCACTCTCACCCATACTACGAAATATATTATCTTTACCGCGGAAGCCGCACCTTTCTGCTCTCCAATGCGCTTTATCTTTTGAGCGCGCCAACGCTTGTCATCATTCCGCCCTACACTATGCACAAGACCGAGGGAGGCCCGTTTGAGCGGTACAATATAAACGTCTATCCCGAATATGTCAACCGCTTTCAGGAGGAAATTTTGAGATCCAAGGCATTACAGCCCATATTGCCAAGCGAGGAGCTTGCCGACAAGCTGCTTGAGCTTATGCGCGAGCTTTCGGGCGTAGATACCTCAAAGCCAAACGGCGACGAAGCGGTCAACGCGCTTTTCTCGTATTTTATATACCGATTGGGCAAAATAAACACGGGCGAGTCATCTCTCCCCTCTGCCGAGGACAACAAAATGTCGCCATTGGTGCTTCGCGCCATAAATTATTTCAACGAGCATTACGCCGACACTGAAAGCATCTCGCTTGACGCGCTTTCACGCGAGCTTTTCGCCTCAAAAACGACTCTGATATACAATTTCAAAAAATACACCAATTGCTCGCCCATGGAATTTCTTTTATCCGTGCGACTTACCAAAGCCAAGGAGCAGCTAGCCAACACGCAAAAGAGCGTTGAGAGCGTCGCGCTTGCTTGCGGATTTTCCTCGGCAAACTATTTCGGACTGATATTCAAGAAAAAAGAGGGCGTCTCGCCCTCGGCGTACCGAAAAAAGCAACGAACAAAGGGACAATAAACAAAAACACGGACAGTCAGCGCGACTGTCCGTGTTTTTTTAATATTTAGGTATGGCTTCCGTGTGCCCCACCACAAATCCGCTTATTTCGGCGGCTTTTTTCATACATTCGGGTATCGTTTTGCCCTCAAGGAAGCAGGTAAGCCACGCGGCCGCGAAGCTATCTCCTGCGCCAACCGTGGACACCACCTCGGTCTTGACTGCGCCCTCGCGGTATTCCTCTCCGCTCTCTGCGCAATACGCATACGAGCCGTCGCCGCCAAGCGTTATAAGCACTATTTTCAGATTTTTATAGCTTTGGCACAGCGCCCTTGCGATGCTCTGCGCGCCGTCAGAATCGGGACAATATCCGCCAAACGAGCGCAATATCGGTTCTTCCTCGATGCTTACCTTGAGTACCGTTGCGTTTTCAAGACAAAACGCCACGCTTTCCGCATCATAACAGTTAGGGCGGAGATTTACGTCGCAAATTATCTCTCCAAATCGGCATTTCTCAACCACCTCGCGCACGGCGCGTCTTGACGCGGGCGCTCTTTGTATCAATGTGCCGAAATAAAGCGCGTCGTACCCCTCGGCGTTTATGCCTGCTACGTCGGCATCGGTTAAATTTACGTTATCGTATGCAACGTCGCAAAGCACGTTATAGTGCGGCGTCGCGGTTTCGTCAAGCGTTACCAGACACTGTCCTGTGGGCTTGTCTGCCGTCTTGACGTATTTATCGTCAACCCCGAATTCCGAGAGTGCCAAAAGCGCCTCTTTTCCGAGTCCGTCATTACCGACTGCCGATAAAAGCGCGCTTTTTGCGCCGCAAAGAGCACAATGCGCGGCAAAATTAAGCGGCGCACCGCCAATGACCTGCTTATCGGGATACACGTCCCAGATTATTTCACCTATTGCAAGTATCTTGTTCATACAGTAATCTTTTTAATGATATTATGACAAAAGACGGAGTCGCTCTGCCATTTCCGTAATTTTTTCGGGATAATATGCTCCGATCGTGCGAATACAGAGCAAGAACGTGGCTACCGTGGTTATTCCGGCCAGAATCATCATCGCGGACGAGAAATATTTGCGGTTTTTCTCTGCGCAATCCTCGTACCAGAAGCCAATAATGATGAAGCACGCGATTCCCATAAGGAAATATATATCCATGCGGTATCGCTCAAGCAGATACGGCGCCCACATAATATCCACGGCGGTGATAAGCACCACCGACACAAAAAGCCCGATAACAAAGGGCAGAATTGTTGCTTTTTTCATATTCTTTATGACGCCCGTGCGCAGTATTGCCAGACACAAAAGCAGAATCGGGAAATTGAAGAACAAGCTGCTCGCCTTGACATAGGGGAAGGTTTCCTTTATTTCTCCTATGGCGAAGAAATGCTTTGCCGAGTCGTTGATGATTCGTACTATCGTTTTTGAATCAAGAGTAATACTGTAAAGATGCTGGTCCGCAACGGTGAGCTGATATGCCTGACCGAACTCAAACGGATCGTCAAATCTCGCATAGTTATAGCACATAAGCGCAACTCCCACAAAAACGTACGGGAGCGCGGCAAGCGCCAGCTTTCCAAGCAGCTTAAAGGAAAATTTGCGTTGCTTCAAGAACGCAACGAGCATGGGGATAACGAGAATGTTTGCAAGCGCGATGGGCGGTCTGCAACCGAACGCCAGCGCACCAAGCAGAGCGCCGACCGCCGCATACGCGATCTGCACGTTCTCCTTTTTCTCCGCCCACACCGCTCTTACAAAGAAATACAAGCTCCATACCATTAAAGCGATTGCGGCGGTGATCGCCGTACAGTAAAGCGCCGGCTCCGCCGTGCTATACCACACACTCATAACGGAAAATGCAACGGACAGCGCGATATAAACGCCATACGGCAGCTTTTTGAAAAACGTTTTAGCCAAAAGGTTAAACAGCACGAATATTCCCGCGATTATGAGCGCGGCAAACAGCTGTGTTGCGTGGAACGTGGTCAACGACGTTCCCGTCAGCACCCGATACGGCAAGAACACCAAGAACACGGGCACTATGCCGAAATACATATAGTAATGTCCGTCGTAGTAAGCGTGATCCCAGTGGTAACGTACACCTGCTTCGTCTCGCTCGTCGGGGTCGTAGGGATTTTCAAGCCCCGCAAGATTGTCCTCATCGCCGTAGTTGAAGTCAATGCGTCCCTCAAGGATGGACTCCGCCATAAGCTCGTACTGATTTCTGTGCCCCGGCTGCTCGCCGTTCCAGAGCGGAAGCTCGTCCATAGGGAGCACACAGGCACAGATCGTTATTACCGCCACCAGCACGGCAAGCGCTGTTTTATCCACGCTTTTCTTTTCAAACGTAAAGGAATGAACCGCTGATCCGGGTCTGAAAACGTAAACAAAAAGCAGAGCAACGCCAAGATATAACCACTTGTATTCGTTTTTCATAAGCGCAAGCACTACGGTGAGCAACGCGACAGCCGCAAGCGTCACCAAAAGCGTGCGTCTGGTCAAGGGATGGGCGTTAAGCCATTTTTTAATACGGTCAGTCATTGTTTTCTCCCTTTTCTTCCTTCGCCGCCGTAAGCTTTCTGTATCTTGCGTTTACCTTTATCCTCTCAAGCTCAAAATCCTGCTTGTTTTTCTGTACCGCATTCTGAAGCTGGAGTCCCGAAAAGAATGAAAGGAGCGCCGCGATTGCGGTAAAGCCGCACACGATGAGCGTGGGGAAATTGGGAACGAGTCCCGTTTTTATATACGTGATAAGAATCGGAATGAAAAATCCGACGGAAAGCGCCGCCAAAATAGCGCTTATAATTCCAAAAAATGAATACGGCTTGTAGTTTCTGTGCAGCGTGAGAATGGTGCGAAGCACCTTCATTCCGTCGCTTACGGTGTTGAGCTTGGACTCACTTCCCTCGGGGCGATCTCTGTACGGAATTATCACGTGGTCGATCTTCATATTCTTGTCAAGCGCGTGAATAGTCATCTCGGTTTCTATCTCAAATCCCGCGGAAAGCACGGGGAACGTCTTTACAAAATCAAAGCTGAACGCACGACAACCCGTCATAACGTCGCGGATATTGGAATGAAACAGCGTGTTTATACCAAAGCGAACGATGGAATTACCAAAGTTATGGAAACGGCGCTTATTCTCGGTAAAATAAGTGGAGGAAAGGCGGTCGCCAATAACCATATCCGACTGCTTATTGAGCACAAGATCTGCCATTTCACGAGCGCAATCTGCGGGATACGTGTCGTCGCCGTCCACCATAAGATACACCTCGGCGTCTATCTCTCGGAACATTCTGCGAATGACGTTTCCCTTTCCCTGCTGGTATTCGTGACGAACTACCGCACCTGCCGCCGCGGCGATCTCTGCCGTGCCGTCCTTGGAATTGTTGTCATATACGTATATAGTTGCCTCGGGCAGCGCCGTCTTCCAATCGGTAACCACCTTTGCAACCGTCAAGCTCTCATTGTAACAGGGGATCAGAACTGCTATTTTATCCATCATCCGTCTCCTTTTCATCCTTTTATTTTAACTCGTCGGCACGTCTGCCGTATATTTTCATTGTATCACAGCATAAATCATTTGTCAACAAGTATTAATGCCGCGCCCCACTGTTATTGCTTTTTTTGATAGGATCCGACTATGCTTTCCGAATATGATTTTACAAAATCAAAGTTTTCATGGGCAACAACCGCATATGCACTGTATATGCCGTACTCTTGCATAAAGTATATTATCCAGCGTTCTTCTTTTTCAAATTCTCCGTCCCGAAGCTGAATTTTATACTCTGCCGCAATGAAGTTCACATTGCCATCTTCGGAGGACGTGATCTCGGTCACATTCTCAACCGTAATATTCGAAGGAAGACGGTAACCCATACTGTACCAAAAGCTTTTTCTTCCCTTCGCCTCGGCATCAGCAAGCCACTCCGGTAATTCTTCAATCGAGCTTGGAAGCGGCCAATTTGAGTAAAGATGGGTCAGATCGTTTCGGATATAGTACGAATACATCTGATAAACGTACGTGCTACCGACAGGCACGGTTATCGTGCGGATCTCGCCGTTCAGTCCAAAATCCTGCCAGCCGTTGCATTTTCCCATATCGCTTTCTTCAAGATATCTCACGGGATTTTCCGCCTTATAATCAGGCAAGATCATTCCGTTATATTCTGCATTGGGGTGTGTGATCTCATAGTAATGTGTTGTGGTCACCGCTTCCCCTTTGTCAATGAATTTGAGCGCAACGCGCACGTCTCTTCTCACTCCGCGTATTTCATAGACCTCCGCGTTGAGATTTTCAATGGAAAGCCACTCGCCCGATTCATTTTTCCAGCCGGCAGTTACAACAACGTTTTCAATTTTATCGCCTATTTCGTCCTCGGAAACTACATATCCTCCGATATATTCGGCAAATGCTCCCGAGTTGATTTCGTAATGATAATACTTTTCAAGCGCAAGCTCTCCGTTGGGATCCTTGCTTTCCGTTTCGCTCTCCTCGACAAATGGGGGCTGGGTGTCGCCGACGTCGGTATTGTTGGTGGGTGGGGTACTGTTAACCGGTGGAATGTCGTTGACGGGGGGATTGTTGGTGGTTGGGGCGTTGTTATCAAAAAGCCGCGGCGCGTTGGCAACTACCGCCAATATCAAAGTGACACAAGCCGCCATAGCTCCCCATTTTATCCAATGGACGCCTTTCTTTTTCTCTGCTGTATATGTTATTGCTTCATCAATGTATTTCTCACCAATATTATTAAGTGAACGTGAAAACGTTTTTGTTGTAATCATAGTAAAACCTCTCTTTCCATTAAGTATTTGCGCAAATCCTTACGCATTCTTGTCAGTCGAACGGAAATATTCTTTTCCGAAAGTCCAACTCGCTTTGCAATGTCCGAATAAGCATCAGAGAACCAATAACGGCGCAAGAAAATCACTCGATTTTCATTCGAGAGAGAATCAAGAAATGCTTCAATTATCTCCGTCAACTCCCTATCTTCGATTTCTTGCTCGACCGTACTTGATGAAGCAAGGCAATCCTCAAGCTCGCCTATAGCGACATCATAAAAACAATTTCTTTTAGCGGCACTTTTTTGCTCGTAGCGATTGAGCGAAATATTCCTTACAATCTTACAAACAAACGCAAGCAACAATTTTGGCTTGGCGGGCGGTATAGCATTCCACACGCCCAAATAAGAATCATTTACACACTCCTCCGCATCCAAGCGGTTATTTAGAATTTTGAACGACAGTGAGTACAGCTTCTCACCGTATTTACTGTCCAATTCTTTGATGGCTTGCTCTGACCGTTCAAAAAACAGGGCTATTATTTTTTCATCATTCATTCGTTTGCCCCCCTTTCATCTATATACTACGATTTTCTCCACAAAAGCTACAACGAAACGGAATTTTTTATTATTTTAACATATTTTATGGCGAAACGGTGGGTTTAACTTAAAATCAGGTGACTACAAACCTTTCTGTTCTTGATTTTTTATACTTTTTTCCGTGTGGTCGTATAAAACACACTCCCTTTTTTATCCCCTTTTTCTTCAAAAAACTCAAAAAATTTTTAAGTTTTCCTAAAAATACATATTGAAATTGCGTCATTTTTTTGATATAATAAAATGTAAAAATGTTTTTTTGCCTTGACACGGGGCGCAAAGTGACCCGATGAGGCAATATTTACGAGCCAAATCTATTTTAGGAGATGAATATATGGAAAACACCAGAAAAGTCGGTACAGTATCAAGAGGTATCCGCTGCCCTATTTTCAGAGAGGGTGACGACCTCGCCGCATTGGTAAGTGAAAGCGTGCTTGACGCCGCAAAGAGCGAGGGCTTTGCGCTCCGTGACCGCGACGTTATAGCTATAACCGAATCCGTCGTTGCACGTACGCAGGGCAACTACTGCTCCGTTGACGATATCGCAACCGACGTCAAAAATAAGCTCGGCGGCGAGACCGTGGGAGTTATTTTCCCCATACTGTCCAGAAACCGCTTTGCTATCTGCCTGCGCGGAATCGCAAAGGGCTGCAAAAAGGTAGTCCTTATGCACAGCTATCCCTCCGACGAGGTTGGAAACCACCTTGTCAGCATGGATATGATCGACGAGTCGGGTGTAAATCCTTACAGCGACGTGCTTTCGCTTGAACGCTACCGTGAGCTTTTCGGCTACGAGAAGCACGAGTTCACCGGCGTTGACTACGTTGAATACTACGGCGAGCTTGTCAAGGAGTGCGGCGCCGAGGTCGAGATAATCTTTGCAAATCAGGCAAAGGCAATTCTTCCTTACTGCGACCACATCATCAACTGCGACATTCACACCCGCGCGCGCACCAAGAGAATCTTGCTTGCGAACGGCGCAAAGGTAGTCTGCTCGCTTGACGATATTATGAATGAATCCGTAAACGGAAGCGGATATAACGACAAATACGGTCTGCTCGGCTCCAACAAGTCCACCGAGGACACCGTTAAGCTCTTCCCCCGTGAGTGCCGTCAGCTCGTGCTGGACATTCAGAAGAACGTAATGGACGCAACGGGCAAACACGTAGAGGTAATGGTCTACGGTGACGGCGCGTTCAAGGATCCTCAGGGCAAGATCTGGGAGCTTGCCGATCCCGTCGTTTCTCCCGCTTACACGGACGGACTTATCGGTACGCCCAACGAGCTTAAACTCAAATATCTGGCAGACAACGACTTCAAGGATCTGTCGGGCGAGGCGCTACGCGAGGCGATCTCGGCATCCATTAAGTCCAAGGGTGAA
>JAZRFU010000155.1:0-2113 GCA_045643865.1 Eubacteriales bacterium | reverse complement strand
TCAAGCATGGGGTTAAAGCCAACGATGATTCGCTCGCGCTGATAGTCTGCAAGAAATTCCCAAAGGATCGGGAAAGCAAGCACCACAAGTGCCGCTCCGCCAAGAAAATACCAGCCCGAAAGCCCCGCGACGAAAAGCATTATGAGCAAAAACGCCATATATACCAGCGCAACGCCGAGGTCACCCGAAAGCAAGATCAGTCCAACTATAACTCCTGCGTGCAAAGCAAGGAAAAGAAGCTCGCGCGGCTTATTTATGCGGTCTCGAACAAGAGAAATATGCTTTGCATACGAGCATACCATGGCTATCTTGACAAATTCTGACGGCTGTATCATAATGTTGATTCCGGGAATATTGAGCCAAGAGCGGTTTGCCGTTTCCATATTCTCGCCCGAGCTTCCGACCACCAAGGTCAGCGCCAGCAAAAGAGCCGATACGCCAAGCATAATAAGCCAGAGCTTATCAACTACCCAGTGGTAGTCAAATCGGCATATCACGAGCGTTGCGACAACTCCTGCCGCCGTCATAGCCAGCTGCATTATCAGCTTTCGCGTTCCGAAATTGTCAACTGCGCCGAATATCGTCATAATTCCGAGCAGGGAGAGCGCCAACGTGCAGGCAAACAGCACGGGATCCACGTTTGAAAAAAATCCCGTTTTAATCTTGCTTTTTGACATATTCTCCCTCCTCTCCACTTTGTTTTAATGTTCAAGTAAATATAGGGAGGAAACGCTTTTTCAAAAGAGCTTCCTCCCCATAACGCATTAAATCTTAATACTGTCTGCCCCAGACTACCATATGCTTTGCGGGCTTTCCGCAGCATACGCACACGTCGCTGAGATGATCCTCAACGAAGGGAATGCAACGGGACTTAACACCGCCCGTAGCGTCCTTGAGCTTATCCTCGCACTCGCTCTCACCGCACCACATTGCCTTAATAAAGCCGGGCTTGTTCTCTGCAACGTCAAGGAATTCCTCGTACGTGCGTGCCTCGTGAGTCTTTGCCTCGAGGTTCTTGTTTGCTCTGTCAACAAGCACGTCGTGAACGAACTTGAGCATCTTTCCGAGCTCGGCCTCAACCGAGTCGATAGCAACGAAATTCTTTTCTCTGGAGACGCGGCTTACAAGCACGCAGGTGCCTGCCTCAATGTCACGAGGACCGATCTCAAGACGAACGGGCACACCCTTCATCTCGTACTGGCTGTACTTCCAGCCCGTGCTCTGATCGCTGTCGTCGAGCTTGACGCGGTAGCCCGCAGCCACAAGCTTTTCCTTGATCTCATTTGCTTTCTCAAGCACGCCCTCTTTGTGCTGTGCGACAGGAATGATAACCACCTGAACAGGTGCAACCGCAGGGGGCAGAATAAGTCCGTTATCGTCACCGTGCGCCATGATTATCGCACCGATCATACGGGTGGAAACGCCCCAAGAGGTCTGGTGAGGATAGCGGAGCGTGTTGTCACGTCCCGTGAACTTAATGTCGAATGCCTTTGCAAAGCCGTCGCCGAAATAGTGTGTCGTACCGCCCTGAAGTGCAACGCCGTTATGCATCATGGGCTCAATCGTATAAGTCTCCTCCGCTCCTGCGAATTTCTCCTTATCCGTCTTCTGACCCGTTATTGCAGGGATAGCAAGGCAGTTGAGATAGAACTCGCGATAAACGTCGAGCATCTCAATAGTCTTTTCCTTTGCCTCCTCGGCGGTTTCGTGCATGGTGTGTCCCTCCTGCCACAAGAATTCACTTGTGCGGAGGAAGGGGCGAGTCGTCTTTTCCCAACGGCAGACGTTTACCCACTGGTTGTATATCTTGGGCAGATCGCGGTAGGACTGGATTATATCCTTGAAGTGATCGCAGAAAAGCGTTTCCGACGTGGGACGCACGATAAGACGCTCGGACAGCTGATTCTGTCCGCCGATAGTCACGATAGCACATTCAGGTGCAAATCCCTCAACGTGATCCTTCTCCTTCTGGAGCAAGCTCTCGGGAATAAACATCGGCATGTATACGTTTTCGGTGCCGCGCTCCTTGAAGCGACGGTCCAGCTCTCTTTGTATATTTTCCCATATAGCGTAGCCGTAGGGGCGAATTATCATGCAACCCTTTACTCCCGAA
>JAZRFU010000154.1:0-5533 GCA_045643865.1 Eubacteriales bacterium | reverse complement strand
GAAACGACGTTTATTACACCAGCGCGACCAATATGTTTGCCGATTTTGAGCAAAAAAGATTTGGCAACAGTATCTCGATGGATACGACGGGCGACATTTCGCAGTATTTCTCCTCGGATCTTCTTATTATAGACGATCTTGGCACGGAGGTAATAAATCAGTTTACCGTATCCTGCCTCTACAACGTGATAAATACCCGTCTTAATCGCAAAAAGGCGACGATTTTGAGCACAAATCTCTCACAAGATGAATTCAGAAAGAAATATTGGGACAGAATTGCCAGCCGCGTGTTTGGCGAATTTACCATCCTGCCGTTCTGCGGAGTTGACGTAAGAGAGCAAAAATTGAAATAAAAAAAGCACCGAGGATTTGGAAATCGAGTCCTCGGTATTTTTTGTATAGCATCTCTTTTTTTTGCGCATACTAATTCCGACACCCAAAACTGAAAAGTCAAAACTAATTAAAATCGGAGAATTATTATGCAAACTATAACAAAAGAAGCAGAAATGCTTGAAAAGCTGTATAAAAACGTAAAAATGGGCTCGGATTCCCTTATTAAACTGCTTGACAAGGTCAGCAGCGAGGAATTCAAAAAGCATCTTACCAGACAGATAAACGGATATGAGGGACTTGCAGGCAAGATCCGTGACCGACTTAAGAGTGCTGGCTACGAGGCAAAGGAAGAAAGTGCGATGATCAAGCTCTGGTCGAGCGTGGGGATGGCGATGAATACGCTTATGGATTCGTCCGACAGCCATATTGCCCAGCTTGTAGCCGAGGGCTCGACGATGGGTATAACCGATGCGCTCAAAATACTTCGCGATTATGAAAACAGTAGCGTATCCGAAGAAGCGCTTACTTTAACTAAGGACGTTATCAAGCTCGAGGAATACAATTTGGAGCAGGCAAAATCGTTTATCTGATCGAGATATAATTAAAACGGGCGGATTTTATATCTGCCCGTTTTTGATACTGTAAATTATTTGTTGCCCAAAAGGGAATTAAGATAATGTATTGCCTGAACGTATCCGTCAAAGCCCAAGCCAACTATCGTTTTTACGGCTACGGGCGTAATATATGAATGTCTGCGGAACTCCTCACGTGCATTTACGTCGGACAAATGAACCTCTACTGTGGGTATGGCGACCGCCTTGAGTGCGTCCATGATGGCTATCGAGGTGTGCGTGTAGGCGGCGGGGTTGATGACTATGCCGTCCACGGTGCTATACGCGTCCTGAATCTTGTCCACGATCGCGCCCTCGTGATTGGATTGGTAGATCTCGCAGTCGATACCAAGCTCATTG
The DNA here is from genome assembly GCA_045643865.1 of Eubacteriales bacterium. Taxonomy (GTDB): domain Bacteria; phylum Bacillota; class Clostridia; order Oscillospirales; family CAG-272; genus SVTX01. The sequence goes on along the minus strand of JAZRFU010000154.1, from coordinate 4,229 downwards.
CAGGTTTTCTTGATAAGACGGCAAAGGTCACGCCACGTCTGCTTGCCGTATATTTCCGGCTCGCGCAATCCGAGAAGGTTGAGGTTTGGTCCGTTGATGATGAGGAGCTTCATTTGACTTAATTCCTTTCCAAAATTTTGATTATTTTTTCGGCACACTCGTCGGGAGTAGTGTCGTTGGCTACTTCTACGTCGCAGAATAAGCGATAAAGCGGAAGACGCTTTTTATACATAAGCTCAAGGTCCGATGACTGCGACAGCGGTCTTCCTTGCGTTTCAAGCTCGCAGATCGGGCGGTGAATAAATACGATAGTTCCGTTTTGAGCCAGAGGCGCATAATTTACACTCCGAGTGACCACGCCACCGCCGGTTGCGATTATTTTGCTGACCTGCTTGCCCGCAAGCGAGATCGCCTCACTCTCGCGCTCTCTGAAAAAGTCCTCTCCGTCCTCTGCGAATATGGACGGAATGGAGCGTCCCTGCGATTCTACTATCATTGTGTCCGTATCAAGCACGTCCTTGTCGGTAAGGCGCGAGAGCTGCTCTGCGATCGTGCTTTTGCCGCAACCGGGCATACCGATAAGCACGATATTTGACTGTTGTACGGATATTTTGCGCGTGATTCGGTCGATCTCGGAATCGTTTATATCCACGCCCAAGAACAGCTCGCAGGCGCGCTTTGCCTGCGCGGTGAGCATATCAAGACCGCCGATGCAGTTGATTCCCAGCGACATCGCGTCAAGCAGGAGCTTGGTCTTGGCGGGGTTGTAGATCATGTCCACCACACCCACGCATTTTTTGAATTTTGCAAGCTCAATGGGCGAGTTGAGATTGTTCGGATACATACCAACGGGGGTGCAGTTGACGATTATCCGGGCATCTGCGCACTCCTCGTACACGTTTTGGTAATTTACGTGTCCGTTACGGGAAACGAAAACTATCTCACTCGCTCCCATATCCGAGCATACCGCAAGAGCGGTAAGTGAAGCGCCGCCCGTACCGAGAATAAGCACTTTTTTGCCCTGCACGTCTATTTTGCTCTTTTTGAGCAGGAATGAAAAGCCGTAATAGTCGGTGTTGTGACCTATAAGCTTGCCGCTCTTATCTCTTACCACGGTATTGACCGCCCCGATCTTGCGCGCCTCGTCGCTGATAGCGTCAAGATAGGGAATTATCGCTTTTTTGTGCGGTATAGTCACGTTAAATCCGTCAATATCATTTCGGTGCGCGAACGATTCAAGCTCGTTGTCCGCAAGCTCGTAAAGAGGGTATGAGTAGTCGGCAAGGTAGGCGTGTATCTGCGGAGAAAAGCTGTGCGACAGACGACCGCCTATAAGTCCGAATTTCAGATTCTTTTTACCTGTTATCATAAATAAGTAAAACCTTTACCGTTAAAATCAGATTATTTCAGAGTATGCGCCAAGCAGTCGGTAACGCTCTCCGCGCGCCTCAAGCTCGCAGAGCAGCTGCTCGAGCTTGTCCGAATAGACCGAAACCGTGAAATCAAAGTAGAACATGGATTCAAAGTCGCGCTCGGGAATCGGGCATGACTCAAGCTTGGTCATGTTTATGCCAAGAGAGTTAAAGCAGGAAAGCACACTGTAAAGCGCGCCGGGACGGTTATCGGTAACCAGCATCAGCGAGAGCTTGTCCGCGCCCGCATACACCTCTTTTTTCTTGGATATACAAATAAATCTGGTGTAATTGTTGCCCATGTCCTGAATCGAGGGCGCTATATTTTCGAGCCCGTAAAGCTGTGCGCAGAAGCGTGAGGAGAGCGCCGCGAGGTCATCTCTGCCCGACTCTGCAACTGCTTTTGCTGCCATAGCCGTGTTGGGAGCAATGGTTATTTTTATATTTCCCAGCGAGCGCAAAAATGCACCGCATTGGTTTATTGCCTGCTCGTGCGAGATTATTTCCTTGATGTCGTCAAGCTTTACGCCGCGACGGCAGAGCAGATTGTGGTCGATCTTAAGACGGACCGAGCGCACGATGTTAAACTCGTGACGCAGCATAAGCTCATACACCTTTTTGACCGAGCCCGCAGTGCTGTTCTCGATGGGAAGCACACCGTACTCACATTCGCCGCGCTCTATTGCACCGAACACGTCGTCAAAGGTGGAATAATATCTTATTTCGGGAAGCTCAAAAAGCTTTTCCGTTGCGATCTGCGAGTACGCGCCCTCAACGCCCTGACATGCTACCGTGGCGCGAGCAGGGAACACCTTGGAGGTGCTTTTCAGCGCGGACTGTATATCGCTGTATATGTCCGAGTGCGGATTTAACTTCGTGTACTGATACGCGCGAGAAATATCCAAAAGGGTATGATAGAGAGTGCGCGCATAGCCGTCAAAATCCTCGCCCGCCATATCGGATATGCGAGCAAGCAGTGCGCGCTCGCGCGCCGCGTCAAGCACGGGCAAGCCGTTCTGCTTTTTATATTCCGCAACGGACGCCGCGATATTCATTCGCTCCTTGAAAAGACGAACTATCTCCTCGTCCGTTTTATTGATTTCCTGTCTTAACTGATTGAGATCCAGCTCCATAATAAGATTCTCCGAAGTTTTGTTTACTGTGCTTAATTTTTAGTCGAGCATCATGTCCATAATAGCGATAGCCGCCGCCGCCTCGATCACGGGCACTGCTCGCGGGACGATGCAGGGATCGTGTCTGCCGCCGATATTTATTTTGACGTTTTCCATTTTGCTGATGGATACACTGTCCTGCTCTTTTGAGATGGACGGTGTGGGCTTTACTGCCGCGCGGAAGATTATGGGCATTCCGTTGCTCATTCCGCCGAGTATTCCGCCCGCGTTGTTCGTCTTGGTGTATATGTTCTTTCCGTCGGTATAAAACGCATCGTTGTTCTGCGAGCCGCGCACCGCCGCCGAGCCAAAGCCCAGACCAAACTCCACGCCCTTGATGGCAGGAACGCCGAAAAGAACAGACGATATTCTGCCCTCGACGGAGCAAAACATATGCTCGCCAAGTCCTACGGGCGCGCCGAGTACGGCACATTCGATCACGCCGCCAACCGAGTCGCCGTTACGTCGTGCGTCCTCTATGACGGCTCTCATTTGCTCACCGCATTTGGCGTCAAGAGTCGGGAAGTGAGATGCCGAGATGGCATCAAGCTCGCTTTGTGACACGCATACCGCATCAAACGGCTTGTCATAGACGCCACCGATGGAATACGCGTGTGCGCCGATCCTTATGCCCTTGCGCGCAAGTATTTGCAGACATATTCCGCCCGCGATGCACATGGGGGCTGTCAGGCGTCCCGAAAAATGACCGCCACCGCGAAGATCGACCTCGCGACCGTATTTCATTATCGCCGCAAAGTCGGCGTGAGAGGGACGGGGTGTATCATAGAGCGATGAATAGTCGGACGAGTGCTGATTTTTGTTGTATATTACTGCCTCAATTACGTTGCCGTTTGTCACGTCGCCGTCAAGTCCCGAGAGAAAAATTGGCTCATCCGGCTCTTTTCTCTGTGTCGAGTAGGTGTCGTTCCCCGGGGCGCGTCGCTTCATGAACGCACGCAGAGCGTCAAGGTCGATGTGCTCGCCTGCGGGAATACCCGAAAGCGTCATGCCGATCCTCTCGTCGTGCGATCCGCCGTATATTTTAAGCTTAAGATTGATACCGTAAGAGTTCATAACATTCTCCATTTCTTATTGCGGCATTGCGCGGAGTGAAGCGTTTATCATAGTGTGTTTTCAAATTTTGATTTATCGGGGAGTTAAGATGTACGTCATGGCACAATCTGCCTTCCCTTGTGAGGGAAGGGGGACCACGAATGTGTCGAGCTTGCGAAAGCAAGCTTGAGTGCGGAGCGAAGCGGAGTTTGGGGATCGAGTAGAACACGCTACCGTGTCTATCGTTAAACACGCGTGAGCAAGATAAACGTCACTTTTATACCAATATAGACGGTAAAAGACGCTAATCTTCTACTCATCCGTCGCTTCGCGCCACCTTCTCTCACAAGAGAAGGCAGGGATTGCAAATGCTACGGAACGGGCGAACACAGTTCGCCCCTACGGATATAAGGTGGCCTTATCTTACAAACGTAGGGGCGAACTGTGCACCCCCGTCAACTCCCCGATAAATCCCAATTTATCGTTTGACTAAATGTTTTGTTATTCGAAGTTATCCGCAAAAGATGGATAGGACTTCGCCGTTACCTCGAAATCTTGAACGGTGACACTGTCGCGGCACACCAGCGAGGCG
>JAZRFU010000153.1:0-14541 GCA_045643865.1 Eubacteriales bacterium | reverse complement strand
GGAGCATGCGTAACAATATTACTCACAAGAGCTTTATGTTACGTTGGCTCCTTCCGTCACCTGCGGTGACACCGCACTAGCGTAGTCTGTGCAACTCTCGGAGGGAGGCAATTTTGGAGTGACGTCTATTTATCTCCCCGACAAATCCCAATTTATCGGTTTTGGCGTCAAAACTTGTTATTTGTTTGATCTCGCAAATATTTTATTTATATAGCTATTGACAAAAAGCCGCATTTTTCATATAATATGTATATATTTCAAGTAAAACTTGCAATTTGCCGCGCTATATTGAATGCGGCGGAACGGAGAACCCTTATTATGAGCATTAAAGTAGTAAAATTCGGCGGCTCGTCGCTTGCAGATGCGGAGCATTTCCGTCAGGTTGCCGAAATAGTTAAAGCGGATAAGAGCAGAAGATACGTCGTGCCCAGTGCGCCCGGAAAGAGATTTGACTCTGACACGAAGGTCACGGACATGCTTTACACTCTTTATGAGCTGGTGCGCTCGCGCGCGTCTATGGACGTTATCGAGGCGCATTACGGCAAAATAAAGGAAAGATACGATTCCATTATCTCCGAGCTTGGTCTTTCTCTTGACCTTTCCGGAGAGTATGAATATATAAAGAACGCTATTTTGCACAATTCGGGACGTGATTTTACCGCCAGCCGCGGAGAATATCTCAACGGTATAATTTTGGCAAAATATCTTGGATTTGATTTCATTGATGCGGAAAACGTGATATATTTCAAGGAAAACGGCACGTTTGACGAGGAGAGAACCAACGATATGCTCTCCATGGAGCTTAAGGATCACAAATATGCGGTCATTCCCGGATTTTACGGCACCAGCCCCAACGGAACGGTCGTTACGTTCTCGCGCGGCGGCTCGGACATTACGGGATCTATCGTGGCGCGCGCCGCAGAGGCAGATCTCTACGAGAACTGGACTGACGTTTCCGGCTTTATGATGGCAGATCCCAGAATTATCAAGGATCCCAGCATCATAGACACCATTACCTACCGTGAGCTTCGCGAGCTTTCCTACATGGGCGCGACGGTTCTTCACGAGGACGCGATCTTCCCCGTAAGAAACGCGGGAATACCGATCAACATAAAGAACACCAACAGACCCACCGACAGAGGAACTATGATCGTTTCTCAGGCGTCGGGATATGATGCAGATCATATTATCACGGGAATCGCGGGCAAAAAGGGCTTCTCGGTTCTGACTATCGAAAAGGATATGATGAACTCCGAGGTCGGATTTGGACGCAAGGTGCTTGAATCTCTTGAGGATTTCGGGGTTTCGTTCGAGCATCTGCCTTCGGGAATAGATACCATGAGCGTTATTGTATCGACAACGCAGATAGACAGCAGCCGAGAGAGAATTTTGCAGGCGGTAACACGTCGCGTAAAGCCCGACAGTATTACTGTTGAGGACGGTCTGGCATTGATCGCGGTGGTTGGACGCGGAATGGTCAAGGCGCGCGGAACCGCGGCTCGCGTATTTAACGCGATCTCCAACGCGGGAGTCAATATCCGAATGATAGATCAGGGCTCATGCGAGCTTAACATTATAGTCGGTGTTGACGAGGACGATTTCGTCACGGCACTCAACGCAATATACGATGAATTTGTAAAGCGGTAAGAAATGTATAAAAAGGACAGAGAACGCTAAATGCTCTCTGTCCTTTTTTATGTGTTTATGCAAATTACTTTTGCAGCATATGCACGTTGAGGTGAGGATAGCTAAAGGAAATGCCGTTTTTGATCAAGGTGGGCTGGATAGCGTCCATAATATCAAAGTACACCGTCCAATAGTTTGTGTTTTCACACCAAGCACGCGCGGTATAGCAAATATCGCTGTCGCGGAATTCCTTTACGTGAACGGCGGGCGCAAGATCCGGCTCGGAAAGCACCATGGGATGCTCGGAGAGCAGGGAGAGCAGTACCGTTCTTACCTTTTCAACGTCATCGTCATAGGACACGCAAACCAGAAATTCAAGACGGCGGTTGGTGGCATTGGAGTAGTTGATAACGCTGTCGTTTGCAATCTTGCTGTTGGGTATTTGGATCAGCTTCTTGTCGGGAGTGTCGAGCTTGGTATAGAAAAGTCCGACCTCGCGGACCGTACCTGCCTCGCCGCCGGCTTCCACGTAGTCGCCTATCTGGAAGGGGTGGTTTGAGATGATCTGAATTCCACCGAACACGTTACCCAAAAAGTCCTGAATTGCCAGCGAAAACGCAACACCTATTACGGAAAAGGCGGCGATCAGCGACGAAACCGAAACGCCCAAGCTGCTGAGAACGATAATAACTATCGTGAAGAGAAGGAATCCCTTTGTGATCATTCTCAAAATTTTACGGGGCAGCTTGTCCATCTTGGATCGCTTCAAGCATTTATCCACGAAAATCAAAATTACCTTCATTGCGAGCAAGCATAGCGCAAACAAGCAAACGGCCATAATTATTTTAGTTACCGGAATTTGCTTTAAAAAATCCAAAACAACGTCCATATTGTTTTCTCCTTAAAGATATTTCTCTGTGTGTGCGGGAATTATTATATCACGTTTTCATGTGCTTGTCAAGGAAGGGAATTATTTGACAAAAATAAAAGCAGCGGAGAGCATTTTGCCCTCCGCGTGCGGTATCAATAAATCTTTTTAAACATTTCCACGATGTCTGCCTTTGTCGGCGTGCGGGGATTTGTTGCGGTGCATTTATCCGCCAGAGCCGCATCTGCCATAGCGTCGATCTTCGCCTCGTACTGCTCGTACGTTATGCTGGGATCTGCCTCTCTGATGCTTCTGGGCATGTTCATCTGGATTCTCATCTCGTCGATGTAGGTCATAAGCGCTTTTACGGAGGTTATATCGTTATATCCGCCAACGCCTATCCTGCGCGCAAGCTTGGCGTACTTTTTAACAACGTCGTCAGGGCTTACAAAGGAGAGGGTGTTCTGCTCAACTCCCGTATTGTATCCAATTATCATGGGCAAAAGCAAAGCGTTTGCGCGTCCGTGAGGAATATGGAACTGCGCACCCAGCTGGTGAGCCATACCGTGATTAAGACCGAGAGATGCGGCGTTGAATGCAACGCCCGCGATGGTTGACGCTACGTGCATCTGCTGACGCGCCTCAATATCGCCCGTTCTTGAAAAGTTGAAGGAGCGGATAAGGAAGTCCTTGCATATCTGGGTCGCTTTTTTAGCGTACATATCCGAGAAAACACTGCAATTTGTGCTTACGTATGCCTCGATAGCGTGAGTCATAACGTCCATACCCGTATCCGCGGTAATGTTGGCGGGAACTGAACGCACCATATCTCCGTCAAGTATCGCCTCCTCGGGAAGCAGCTTATGGTCGACAAGCGCGTGCTTTACGTGTGTTTCGGGGTCTGTTATAACTGCAAACGACGTAACCTCGCTTCCCGTGCCGCTTGTTGTGGGAATTGCAATAAAGCGGGGGAAATAGGAGTTGTCCATCTTGTAAGCGAAGCAACGGACACACTTGGTGAGGTCTATTGCCGAGCCGCCGCCAACCGCGATGATACAGGGGGCACGATCGCGCATAAGTGCCTCAACGCCTGCAACGACCTTCTGAACAGAGGGATCGGGCGCTACGTCGGAGTAGATGGTGTATTTTATGCTTGCCGCATCAAGATGCTTGAGCACGTGCTTTATAAGACCGCTGGAAACGGCAAACGGGTCGGCTATAATGAACACCTTTTCGTATCCTATTTCTGACAGACGCGCCAGCGCGTTTTCGCCGAAATGCACGGCGGTATAGAGCGTAAATTCCTGCATATTTTATCCTTTCGATAAACAAAAAGCTTAAAAACCTATATAGTCATCTTAATTATAACCGATTTACCTCCGAAAGTCAATATCCATTTTAACTAAAACGCGGCACAAAAGCGCAAAATATTTTGAGCCCATAGTCGCTCAAAAATCTCAATACCGATTGACAAAGCCGCGTATATTTGATATAATAAAATATAAACTGAAATTATTCGGAGAGGAGGGCTTATATGAAAAAGATAACCTTGTGTGCGCCGTCGAGAATATACGAGGACCATCCGCGCGGCAGATTTTCCTGCACGGCGATGGTGGACTATTTTGCCGACATGGGAATAGGCGCGATAGATATGTCGTTTGAAAGCTTGTCGCGGCTTGACGAGGCGTGGCAGAGCGTGCTTTACAGCACGGCAACTCGTGCAAGGAGCAAAAACATATCCATTCCCGTATGCCATCTCTCCTTTTATATGCCCAACCCCTTTGACGAGGCATTGATGCAGGAGTATTCGCGTGAGCTGAAAAAGGGAATCGACGCGGCAAGGATAATGGGAATACCGCTTGCGGTCGCGCACCCCATCGCGCTCTATTCCTCGGAGCATCGCTATGGCGACTGGGTGAGAGCAAATATGAAATTCTTGCAGCCAATTGTTGAATACGCGCGTGAGCGCGGAATAAAGATATGCGTTGAGAATATGCCAAGCGAGAGAGAAGCGCCCGACAATCATCTTTACGGCTCGTGCGCCATCAATATATCGGCGCTTGCCGAAAAGCTTGGATGCGGAATCTGCTTTGACGTCGGACACGCCAACGTAAGCGGCTATAAAATATCCGAGCAGCTTGAGATCTTGCGCGGCAAGCTTGACGTGCTTCATATTCACGATAACCACGGAGTTCGCGACGAGCATCTTTTGCCGTTTGAGGGCAACGTGGACTGGCAGGACGTTGCCGAAGGAATAAAGAAAGCCGATTTCAGGGGAATACTTGACGTGGAGGTCACCGCGTGGGCGCTCCCCGGTGACAAGGCGACAAGAGATGCCTTTGGCGGCAAGATCGTTGCAAGGGCAAAGCGCCTTATGAAGCTCGCAGATCTGATTTAACAATTTTTAGCTAAACACTCATTTGGAGATAGATATGTTACTTTACAATTCACTTACCAGAAAAAGAGAAGAATTCATACCGCGTGTTGAGGGCAAGGTCAGCATGTACACCTGCGGACCTACCGTTTATCACTACGCGCACATAGGAAATCTGCGCACCTACATTATGGAGGACGTGCTGGAGAAATATCTGTCCTATTCGGGATATGACGTAAACCGCGTTATGAATATAACCGACGTCGGACACTTGTCAAGCGACGGTGACACGGGCGAGGATAAGATGCTCAAGGGAGCAAAGCGCGAGAAAAAGACCGTGCTTGAGATCGCGAAATATTATACCGACGCTTTCTTTGCCGACTGTGCAAAGCTCAACATAAAGACGCCTACCACGGTACAGCCCGCAACGGGATGTATTGCCGAGTTTATCGCGCTGGTACAGGGACTTCTCGACAAGGGCTACGCGTACGAGGCGGGCGGCAACGTCTATTTTGACACCTCAAAGCTTGAGCAGTACTACGTTTTCAACGATTTCAACGAGGAAGACCTCGAGGTTGGAGTCCGTGAGGGCGTTGAGGGCGACGACAACAAGAAAAACAAGGCGGACTTCGTGCTTTGGTTTACCAAATCAAAGTTTGACGATCAGGAGCTTAAATGGGAATCGCCTTGGGGAATCGGTTATCCCGGTTGGCATATCGAATGCTCGGGAATAAGCATGAAATATCTTGGCGAATATCTTGATATACACTGTGGCGGAATCGATAACGCGTTCCCCCACCATACAAACGAGATAGCGCAGTCCGAGGCGTACGTAGGACACAAGTGGTGCAACTATTGGTTCCACGTTTATCACCTCAACACAAATTCGGGCAAAATGTCAAAGTCGAGCGGCGAATTTCTCACCGTTTCCTTGCTTGAGAGCAAGGGCTACGATCCGCTGGCGTACAGATACTTCTGCTTGCAGTCACATTATCGCAAGTCGCTGGTGTTCTCCTATGAAAACCTCGATAACGCGACCACGGCGTACAATAAGCTTATCGCGCGTCTTGCACAGCTCGAATATGACGGCGAGATCGACGAGGCGGCGTTTGCAGAGGGCAAGAAGAAATTTACCGACGCGCTTGACAACGATCTTAACACCTCGCTGGCGGTCACCGCGCTTTACGACGTACTCAAGCTCCGCACCAACGGTGCTACAAAGCTTGCGCTGGTGGCGGATTTCGACAAAGTCCTTTCCATTGGACTTGTTGAGGCGGCAGACAAGGTGAGAGCGCAGAAAAAGGCAGAGCAGGCGAAAAAGAGCGCAGCTGTCGAATACGATACGAGCGACCCCTTCATCTGCGAGATACTTGAGCTTATCGAGCAGAGAAAGCAGGCAAAGAAGGACAAAAACTTTGCCGAGGCGGACAGAATACGTGAATATCTCGAGTCCCGCGGTGTAACAATAAAGGACACCAGAGAGGGAACGGAATTCAAGATAGGTTGATATAAAAAGATGTCAAAAATAAAGGAATTGTTTGAAAAGCACAGAGAAATAGTGATGTACCTTATATTCGGTGTGATTACTATGCTGGTATCCTTTGGCGTTTTCTATGCGATTATATACGTAGCAACGCATTTTTTCAGTGCACTGGAGGAGGGCAAGGATAGCGCAAGGTATCTTTACTGGAATGTTGCGGCTAACATTCTCAAATGGTGCTCGGGCGTGCTGGTTGCCTTTTACACAAATAAAAAATGGGTGTTCAAGGATGCGGATAACAGTATATCGCCCGCAAGGCAGCTCTTGATATTTGCAGAGGGCAGAGTAATCACGCTCTTGATGGCTATGGTGCTTCAATATTTGCTTGAGCTGCTTTTCGCCGCGGTTATCGTTTCGGATATGACGGTGCTTGGAATGACGTTCAGCGCGGAAATAATCGGCACGACCGCCGCGCTACTTATCTATTCCGTGATAGAGGTAATCGCTAACTACTTTTTCAGCAAAATATTCGTTTTCAAAAAGAAAAAGACCGCAGATGCGGCACTCGATGAAAAATAATCAATATATCAACCGTCCGCAACGACAAGCGGGCGGTTGACTTTTGTTTTACAATCGAGAAAAAGTGCTTTTTGTCGGCTTTTGCGAATAAAAGCCCTTGACAAGATAATAAAAATATATTAAAATAAATATATATATGCATTTTTTGATTCTATGCTTGAGAAAAAGAAAAGAGAACGGATATGTTGAAAAGTATGACGGCGTTTGGCCGCGAAAGACAAAACGTAGGCGGCAAGGATATAACCGTTGAGATAAAATCGGTAAATAACCGCTATCTCGACTGTCAGGTGCGCCTGCCGCACGTGTATTCTGCGCTTGAGCAGAAGGTGAAGCAGCGCCTTTCGGAAAAGGGAATATCGAGAGGTAAGGTTGACGTTGGCATCTTCGTTGAATTCGAGGAGACAAGTGACCGCGAGATACTCGTAAACGCAGGATACGCAGAAAAATATATATCGGCGCTCCGCTCGCTCAAGGAGCAGTTTGGACTTGACGGAGATATAACCGTTATGGAGGTCGCGCGCGACCGCGAGGTATTCTCCATCAAAAAGCCAGACGCGGATTTAGAGGCGGAATGGTGCGACCTTGTAATTGTTCTTGATGCGGCGATCGACCGCTTTTTAGAGGCGAGAATAAGCGAGGGCGGCAGAATACAGAGTGATCTTGAGGGCAAGATCGAGGGAATCAAGCGCCGAGTTGACGTTATCGAAAAGTATTCCGAGGCGGACATCGGCGGATACCGTGCGCGTCTTGAGGAAAAGCTTAAGGCAGTGCTTGCGGATAACAATATCACCATTGACGAGAACAGAATACTGACCGAGTGTGCAATATATGCTGACCGCGCGGCGATAGACGAGGAGATAGTTCGTCTTAAATCGCATTTCTGCGCGTTTTACGGATATATGGAGTCAAGCGATCCCGTTGGACGCAGCTTGGATTTTCTGATGCAGGAGATGAACCGCGAGGTCAATACCATTGGCTCAAAATGCTCCAATTCCGAAATAGCTCATACCGTAGTCGAGGTCAAGACCGAGCTTGTAAAGATAAGAGAGCAGATACAGAACATAGAATAAAGGGGTACGATCATGAAGTTTATCAACGTAGGATACGGAAATATGGTGGCGGTTGACCGTATAGTCACGCTGACAAGCCCCGATTCCGCTCCCATAAAGAGAATCATTCAGGACGCAAAGGACGCGGGCAGAGTTATCGACGTCAGCTGTGGGCGAAAGACCAGAGCGGTTATAATTACCGACTCCGATCACGTCATTCTCTCCGCGCTCCAGACCGAAACTGTGGCGCACCGCCTCGCAAGCGACGGCGATATCGTCGATGACGACGAAACAGACGAGGGCTGACATACGACCTCAAATAGACAAGAAAACAATCAAAACAACAATAAAGATAATTATTAAGTGCAAATGCACAGGAGGAATTTTTATGCTTTACCCAACGATAGGAGAGCTTACCAAGGGCGAATTCAACAGATACGAGCTTTCTTTGGCAACTGCAAGATGCGCGCGCATAGTTACCGACGAATACGTTAAGCAGCGCGAGGACGCAGAAAAATCGCAGACGGGAAACAAGGAGACCGATAAGCCCATCAACACGCTTATCAACAAGGAGCTTCGTGACGAGAAGGCAGTTCGCACGGCTATCAAGCGTCTTCACACGGGCGAATACGAGATCGTAAGACGTCCCGAGGGATACGTTGCTGCGAGCGAGGTTGAGGAAGAGGAGATCTCTGAGGAGCCCATCGACTTCAAGAAGATGTTTGCAGAGGACGACGACGCAGACGAGGAAAACGCATAACAAAATATATGTTTACGGCGCGGCTCATTTTATGTGAGTGGCGCCTATGCGGTTTTTGGGAAGTGTTTGACGGTCAAACGGACCGTGATTTCAAATTTTGATTTATAGGGGATATAAACGGGCGAACACAGTTCGCCCCTACGGTTTAAAGATAACGTCACTCCTATACCCGTAGGGGCGAACTGTGTTCGCCCGTAACATCCCGATAAATCCCAATTTATTATTCACAAGACATTTTACAGATGCCGCTTTTGCGGTTAATTTTACACAAAGGAGGGAATTATTTATGTCGGACAAGCGCGAAGCGAGCTTTGAATACGCCGCGGTGTATCTTTTGGACAATCCGTATTTTCTGGATAATCTGTACGACTATTTTATTCCCTTGGAGCAGAGAGAGTCAGTGAGACGGGGAAGCTTTGTAACCGTGCCGTTTGGCAGAGGGAACCGCAAGCATATAGCTGTGGTATGGGAGCTTCGCCACTGTCCCGACTACAACGACGTCAAGACGCTGGATTCGGTCTGTCTTGACCGCGCTCCGCTTGACGACGAGGCGATGAGCTTGTGCGAATATATGAAGGACCAGTGCCTTTGTACTATTGGCGAGGCGGTCAGATGTGTAGTGCCCTCGGGCGCGCTCGGCAAAATGGAGGAATATTATTTTGCCGTGCCCGAAAAATCGGCATCAAGCGCACAGGGGCTTACTACAATTGACTTGTTCGTGTACGAATATATCGTCGCGGGCGGTGGAAGAAGCGCAGATGCGCTACGCGCCAAATTCGGCGCGGCAGATACCGAGGCGGCAACGGCACACCTTATTTCCAAAGGTCTTATATGCAAAGAAATGAGTGCGGGTCGTACTCGCGGCGCGGCTTTTGAAAATTACTATTCGCTCGCAATATCACGCGAGGAATGTTATGACATAATATACGGTGTCGGCGCGATAAAGCTCCGCTCGGCAACCCACAAGGCGATACTTGACGCTCTTGCAAGGAGCGAGGAGGCGATGCACTCGGACAAGCTGTGTCTTGAGGCATCTGCAACCACGGCACAGCTCAAGGCGCTCGTGGATAAGGGACTTATCAAGCTGGAAAAGCGCCGTGTATGGCGTGACTCCTATATTGGAGAGGGCGAGAGTAGCGCGCCCGTTCAATACACGCTTAACGCGGAGCAGGAAAGCGCCTGCAATCAGATAAAGGACAAGATAGCGGCAGATGAGGCGGCGGCGGTACTGCTTTTTGGAGTTACGGGAAGCGGAAAGACCAGCGTCATCATCGGTGCGATAGACGAGGCGCTCGCGCGCGGCAAGGGAGTAATAATGCTTCTGCCCGAGATAGCGCTCACACCGCAAACGCTTAAAATATTCAGCTCTCGCTACGGCTCGCGCATAGCGCTCATACATTCGGGACTTTCGGCGGGCGAGAGATACGACTCCTATATGAAGATACGGTCGGGAGAGGCAGACCTCGTGGTCGGAACGCGCTCGGCGGTGTTTGCGCCTGTAAAAAATCTCGGACTCGTGGTTATCGACGAGGAGCACGAAACGACATACAAGTCGGATACCTCGCCCAAATATCACGCAAGGGATATAGCGAGATTCAGATGCGCCTACAATAAGGCGGTAATGCTTTTGTCGTCGGCAACGCCCTCAATTGAGAGCTATAAAAAGGCGATGGACGGCAAATATAAGCTCATCAAGCTGACCGAGCGCTACGGAGATGCGGAGCTTCCCGACGTAAGAATATACGATATGAGAGGCGAGGCAAGACGCGGAAACACCTCCCCCATAGGCGCAATGCTTGCCGCAGAGCTTTCGAGCGCGCTTGAGCGCGATGAGCAGGCGATACTGTTCTTGAACAGACGCGGCTACAACACCTCTGTCAGCTGTAAATCCTGCGGAGATATACTGACCTGCCCGAATTGCTCCATATCGCTCAATTACCATACCCAACGCGGCTCGTATGAGAGCGGATATTTGTTCTGCCATTGGTGCGGACACAAGCGGATAATGCCGAAATCCTGTCCCACGTGCGGCTCGGAGCATCTTGCACGCATTGGCTTTGGAACGCAGAAGATAGAGCAGCAGATAAGCGAGGCGGTGCCAAATAAGCGCGTGCTCAGAATGGACGCGGACAGCACGGCGGCGAAAAATTCGCTCTCCGATATACTCGCCGAGTTCAAAAATCGCAAGGCAGACGTGCTGCTTGGCACGCAGATGGTTACCAAGGGACACGATTTCCCCGACGTCACTCTTGTCGGCGTTCTGCTTGCCGATATGTCCATGTATATGGATGATTACCACGCAAATGAGCGCACCTTCTCAATGCTCACGCAGGTCATAGGACGCGCGGGCAGGGCAGGAAAGCGAGGAGTGGCGGTAATACAGACCAACAACCCCGACAATGACACGATACGTCTTGCCTGCCGTCAGGATTACGAGGCGTTTTACGCGTCGGAGATACGTATGCGACGGCTGCTTACGTTCCCTCCGTTCTGCGATATTGCGCTTATAAATATTACCTGCTCCGACGAAAAGCAGACGCTTATCGCCGCTCGCCGCATGCGAGAGGAGATAGACAAATATGCAAAGGGCGAATTTAGCGACGTGGAGATGATAATATTCGGTCCGTTTGAATCGCCCGTGTATAAGGTCGAGGGCAAGTACAGAATGAGGATAATAGTCAAATGCCGCCTTAACCGCCGAAGCCGCGAGCTTTTCTCGCGACTTATGAGCGAATTCGGTCGAAACAATAACGGCCGCGCGGCAATATCCGTAAACTTCAACCCCACGGGACTGTAAGTTTGAGGCATATTCATCAAAAGAAAGAGAGAATAAAAATGGCAAAGCTTAAAATAGTAAAAATAGGCGACGATACACTTCGCAAAAAGTGCCGTCCCGTTGACGAGATAACCCCTAAGGTAATACAGCTGCTTGACGATATGGTGGAAACCATGCGCGATGCAGACGGCGTAGGCCTTGCCGCGCCTCAGGTGGGCATTTTGCGCCGCATCGTCGTTATCGAGGTCGAGGAGGGACAGGTGCTTGAACTCATCAACCCCAAGATAATAGCGTATGCAGGCGAGCAGGACGGGCTTGAGGGCTGTCTTTCTCTGCCGGGTCAGTGGGGACTTGTAAAGCGTCCTATGCACGTTACGGTCAGAGCGCTCAACAGATATGGCGAGGAGGTAGAATATCGCGGCTCGGAGCTTCTGGCGCGTTGCTTCTGCCACGAGCTTGACCACCTTGACGGCACGCTTTATCCCGACGTCGCGGACAGAATGTTGACGCCCGAGGAGATAGAGGAGATACGCGGCTGACTTTGCGCTTGCTTAAAGGAGAAACTGAAATTATGAGAATACTTTTTATGGGAACGCCCGATTTTGCGGTTCCCACATTGAAGGCGCTTATAGATAACGGCTATGACGTGGCGGGTGTAGTTACCCAGACGGATAAGCCGCGCGGCAGAGGACACCATCTTATGCCCACGCCCGTCAAGGCGTACGCGCAGGAGGTCGGTATCGAGGTATATCAGCCCGCAACGCTTCGCGGTGAGGAATTTGCGGCTCTGCTTGAGGAGATCGCCCCCGACACAATAGTCGTGGTGGCATACGGAAAGATCCTTCCGCAAAACGTGCTTGATTACCCCAAATACGGCTGTATAAACGTGCACGGCTCGCTTTTGCCCGAATATCGCGGCGCGGCACCCATGCAGAGAGCCATAATTGACGGAAAAACGGTTACGGGTATCACCACCATGCTTATGGCGGCAGGACTTGACACGGGAGATATGCTGCTCAAGGAGGAGGTCGCGATAGGCGAGGATGACAATTTTGAGGATATACACGACCGCCTTGCCGCAGTCGGAGCAGACCTGCTTATAAAAACACTTCGCGGCATTGAGGGCGGCGAGATAGTGCCCGAGGTGCAGGACGATTCACTTGCAACCTACGCCGCCAAGATAGAAAAGAGCGACTGCGAGATAGATTTCTCGCTTTCTGCGGCACAGATACACAATCAGATACGCGGTATGTCACCCATTCCGCTTGCGTTTACCCACACACCCGACACAAAGCTGCTTAAAGTCACCAAGAGCAAGGTCTGCCACGGCGAGAGTTCAACTGCACCTTGCGGCACGGTCATATCCGTGGGTGAGGACATAAAGGTGGCTTGCGGCGAGGGAGTGCTGGCGATTCTCGGCGTAGTACCCGAGGGCAAAGGAAGAATGAGCGCGGCGGACTTTGTTCGCGGCAGAAAAATATCGGTGGGAGATATTCTTAACTGATTTATTACAAAAGCGCCTCGGCGCTTACAAAAATGGAGAGAGAAGGAAAATGGCAAAGAACATGAGTGCACGCGAGATGGCGTTTTCAATACTCAGAAGGGCGGGGCAGACCTCGACCTACTCTAATATTGCGCTTGACCGTGCACTGTCGGACACCGAGCTTAATGCGACCGACAAAGGACTTGTCACGGCGATAGTTATGGGTGTGGTGGAGCGTCGGCTGACGCTTGATTTTGTCATTGACCGCCTTGCATCAGCCCCCGACAAGATAGACGCGGACACGCGCGTTATTTTGCGAATGGGCGTGTATCAGCTGGTGTTTCTTGACCGTATTCCCGAATACGCCGCGGTAAACGAGAGCGTATCTCTCGCACCCCGTCGAAGCAAGGGCTTTGTCAACGCGATATTGCGCTCGCTTTTGAGATTAAAATCGGGAGATGGGATAGATTCCTTGTTCGACGAGTGTCGCAACGACGCGGTCAGATATCTTTCGCTCCGCTATTCGTTTCCCGAGGATATGTGCGAGACATTCGTGAGCATATACGGCAGAGAGCGCGCCGAGAGAATATTTGAGATATTCAATGCGCCCCCGTCAATGACGTTGCGAATAAACACGCTTAAAACGAGCGTGGAGAACTATACCGCCGAGCTTATGACGGCGGGGATCGATTACACGTTAAGTAAAAATCTTGAAAATGCCGTAACGGTAAAGGGAGTGGGCTTTGATTCTCTCCCTCACGCGTCCGAGGGATATTTCTTTGTTCAGGACGAGGCATCGCAGACCTGTGTCATGGCGGTCGGAGCTAAGTCGGGCGAGCTTGTAATTGACGCCTGCTCCTGCCCCGGCTCAAAGTCCTTCGGTATGGCGATAAATATGCAAAACGTGGGAAAGGTTATGTCGTTTGATCTGCACCAGAGCAAGCTTTCTCTGGTCCGCGACGGAGCAAAGCGACTCGGAATTGATATTATCGAGGTCGCCGCGCACGATGCGAGAGAGTGCATAGATGAGCTTGTGGGGGCGGCAGACAGAGTGCTTTGCGACGTGCCCTGCTCGGGACTTGGCGTTATCGCCAAAAAGCCAGAAATAAGATACAAGGGTGTGGACGAATTTGCGCGTTTGCCCGAAATTCAGTATGCTATACTTGAAAATTGTTCAAAATACGTAAAGCTCGGCGGCTCGTTGGTGTATTCGACATGCACGGTGCTGCCCGCGGAAAACGAGTGTAACGTGCAAAGATTTTTGTCCGAGCATCCCGAATTTGAGGCGGAGGATTTTACCGTTGGAACAAGAGCGAGCCGAAGCGGTATGCTGTCACTCGCGCCCGACGTTGACGGCACGGACGGATTCTTTATCGCAAAAATGAAACGCAAGGAAAATTGAAGATGGAAAACATTTTATCATATACGCCCGAGGAGCTGGCGGCACTTATGGCAAAAATAGGCGAGCCGTCTTATCGCGCAAAGCAGATTTTTACCCAGCTTCACCGTGGAATAATGCTCTCGGAGATGACAAACGTGGGCAAGG
>JAZRFU010000152.1:0-8631 GCA_045643865.1 Eubacteriales bacterium | reverse complement strand
AGGACTTGACCGCTACACAGACGGAGATCTGATAATCAACGGTAAGTCCACAAAGACCTTCGATGACGGTGATTGGGATTCCTACCGTAATCACTCTATCGGATTCGTGTTCCAGAGCTATAACCTGATACCGCACCAGACAGTGCTTGCAAACGTAGAGCTTGCGCTCACGCTTTCTGGTGTTTCCAAGGCAGAGCGTCGCCGCAGAGCAACAGAGGCACTTGTTGCCGTAGGCCTTGGCGACCAGATACACAAGCGTCCCAATCAGATGTCGGGTGGACAGATGCAGAGAGTAGCAATAGCGCGTGCGCTTGTCAACGATCCCGATATCCTGCTTGCAGACGAGCCGACAGGTGCACTTGACACATCAACCAGCGTGCAGATAATGGAGATACTCAAGGAGATCTCGCGCGACCGACTTATCATTATGGTCACGCACAACCCCGAGCTTGCCGAAACCTATTCGAGCAGAATAATCAAGGTGCTTGACGGTCTTGTAATAGATGACTCCAATCCCTACCATGCGCCCGAAGAATCCAAGGAATCATTGGATGTTGCATTGTCCAAAAAAGAATTGCGCAAAAAGAAACGCGCCCAAAAGGCGGCAAAGAAGAAAGCCAAGACCTCTATGTCGTTCTTCACCGCTCTCTCGCTCTCGCTCAACAACCTTGCGACCAAAAAGGGCCGTACGGCTATGACCTCGTTTGCGGGAAGCATCGGTATAATCGGTATCGCGATGATACTTGCGCTCTCCAGCGGAATAAATCTCTTTATCGACGACATACAGAAGGATACGCTTTCCTCCTTCCCCATCACCATTTATGAGAAGGACACCGACCTCTCCGCGCTTATGGAGAATTTGTCGGATACAGGCAAGGGTGAGGGCTCACAGCATGATCAAGATGCGGTCTACTCCAATCCTATGCTTTACGACCTTATTCACAGTATGAATTCGGCGACCGAGAAGACCAACAACCTCGAAAAATTCAAGAAATATCTTGATGACCGCGACAACAACAGCATAGGTCAGTATATTTCCGCAGTTGAATACACCTACGATATTGACCTCAATATGTATACGCAGGACGGCGAGGGCAACTACAACAAGGCAGACGTGGCAAGCTTGTTCTCGGCTATGATGGGCAATTCTCCCATGGGCTCGTCCTCTGCAAATATGGCTTCCTCCTTTGCAGGACTTGACACGTGGTGTCAGATACTTCCCGGTCAGAAAAACGACAAGGGCGAGTATACCTCACTTGTCAGCGATATGATAACCGAGCAATACGACGTGATTTACGGCGAATGGCCCGACGCGGCTAACGAGGTCGTACTCGTTATGTCATCCAACAACGAGGTAACCGATATGACGCTCTACGCGCTCGGTCTTATCTCAAAGGACGAGATAATTAAAACCATAACCGCCGCTATGAAGGGTGATGAAAGCTATCAAACCACGGTAAGAAGCTTCGCCTACGAGGAGATCTGCAACGTAAAGTACAAGATGATACTCAATGCTGATTATTACCGAAAGGTAGATGGACTTTGGAAAGATATTCGAGACGACGAGGAGGTCCTTTTAAATAGCAGAATATCAAGCGGCTATGATGTTGAAATTGTAGGTATCATAAAACCCAACGAGAATGCTACGTCTACAATTCTTTCGGGTAGTCTTGCTTACACGGTAGCGCTCACTGAGCACGTTATCGAAAAAACATTCGAGACGGAGCTTGCACAGGATCAGCTTAAACCAGAAAACGCAAATCGCGACGTATTTACAGGTCTTAACTTCATTGCGGAAAAGGATCTGACCGAGTCCAAAAAGATCCAAACGCTTAAAGATTACGCCGAAAAATCCAGAGATGCGGTAAAGGCACAGCTCTACTTCGACATTATGTGCACTCCTACGCAAGATGAGATCGACGCACGTATGAAGATGTATAAGGATCAGTTCTTCGCGGACGGCGAACAGAGCGATTATCGCGACATGCTCTCAAATCTCATTCTCTCACAAAATCTTATCGAGGGAATGGACGAGGAAACGCTCAAATCTTTCTTTGCCGATATCTCCGACGAGGAGCTTGAGGCAATGGTTGACGAATATCTGCTCGAAATGGTAGAGACCTCGCTTTACGACGAGAAAAAGGCAGTCATAGTTGATCAGATAAGCGCGCCCTCACAGGAAACGCTCCAAATGTTCAAAAATCAGATAGAAACCGGTATTCTCTCTATGGAGATACAGCCCGGCGTGAAGATGACAAAGCAGATGTACGTAGCGTACACATATTCGCAGATGACGGGTGTTTCACCTGAAACCTATATAGGTATGATGTTTGCGGGCACGATAGACGCCGAGGCGGCGTTTGACAAGCTCGTCACCGAGCAGGCACTCAAAACCTATGCCGAAAAGGTGACCGTATCTCAGGAGCAGATCGACGTTGCGGCGGCTATAATGCTTGACGAGCTTATTTTATCGTCAACGGATGAGGAGCTGCTCGACATATATACAAATTACCTGCCCGACGGTCTTTCCGAAAACACCTACGAGGACAATCTCCGTATGATCGGTGTATGTGACCTTGACAAGCCCTCTGCGGTCAACATTTACGCGGTCTCCTTTGAAAACAAGGACGCTATCGCCGAGGAGATCAAAAAGTACAACTCCACACTTCCCGAGGAGGATCAGATAAGCTACACAGACTACGTGGCTCTGCTTATGACCTCCGTCACCACCATAATCAACGTAATCTCTTACGTTCTTATCGGTTTCGTTTCGGTTTCGCTGGTCGTTTCCTCTATAATGATAGGAATTATAACAAATATATCTGTTCTTGAACGTACCAAGGAAATAGGTATTCTCCGTGCGATAGGTGCGTCCAAGAAGGACGTTTCCAGAGTGTTCAATGCGGAAACCGTGATCATCGGCTTCTGCGCGGGATTGCTCGGAGTTGGGGTGACCGCCCTGCTCTGTCTTCCCATCAGCGCGATATTGCGCCAGATAACCGGATTCAACAATCTTACCGCTTACGTTCCGCTCCCGGCGGGAATAGCGCTTGTGCTCATCAGCGTACTGCTTACTCTGATAGCGGGTATCATCCCTGCAAGATCAGCAGCCAAGAAGGATCCTGTTATAGCTCTCAGAACTGAATAATTTTTAAAATTTTGAAAGCCGCCGATAAGGCGGCTTTCTTGTTTTTATTCATCGTCGGTAATTACTGTTTCGAAATCCTCTTTGGACGCTCCGCAAAGCGGACATGTCCAATCTATCGGCAGATCCTCGAAATCCGTGCCATTTTCCACCCGATTTTCCCCGTCGTCCTCTGATGCGTTATATTCATATCCGCAAAGCTGACAAATATATATCCTCATATTGTTCTCCTTTCTCAATCTTCTGTTTTTTCCATTTATATGTTCGTTTTCATTTATATGTTACCAGAATAAAAAAATTACTCAATTCATAAGATAAATACGTGAAAACAAACAAGATCGGGGCTTTGATATGGCATCTAAAACAAGGCAATTTTTTCTCAACGCACTCTCGCTGACTGCAACAGCTCTCATTATTCGCGGTGTGGGCGTAATATTCAACATATACATTTCAAACCGCGCCGGAAGCGAGGCAATGGGACTCTATTCCCTACTTGGAAGCGTTTACGGATTTTCCATAACACTTGCCTGCGCGGGCATAAATCTCGGTACTACGCGTCTGGTTTCCGACGCGCTGGGGCTTGGCGACATGGCGCTTGCCAAAAAGAGTGCAAAAAGATCTATACTGTTCTGTACGATTACGGGAGCTGTGGCTTCTCTGCTATTGTATTTGCTGGCCGAGCCGATCGGAGTGGGGCTGCTTGGCGACGCGCGCTCCATCTCCTCCTTGCGAATACTTTCTGCAACGCTCATTCCCGTCGCGATATGCTCCTGCCTTTCGGGTTATTTCACGGCAGTGCGGCGAGTAAAGGTAAATGCCGCATTTCAAATAATCATTCAGCTTGGTAAAATAGCGCTGACTGCAGCTTTACTGTCCTTAATTCCGGAGCTTAATGCTGAGGAAGCATGCATTGCTCTCGTGCTTGGTGGCGCAATATGCGAATTCATCACGCTGATCATTACATTTGCGCTCTATCTCCACGACCTCAAAAAGCTGAAATGCAAAAAGCACAGAAATAGCGAAAGTATCCACTATCCGATACTAAAAAATCTAATCGTCATAACCCTGCCCGTTACAGTCAGCGCCTGTATTCGCTCCGCTCTTTCCATGTTTCAGCACGTATTGGTGCCGCGCGGACTCCACAAAAGCGGAAAATCGTGGGCGGCGGCGCTCTCCTCATACGGTGCTCTGCACGGAATGGCTCTTCCTCTTATTCTTTTCCCGTCCGCCCTTGTTTCCGCGTCGGCGGGACTTCTTATTCCTGAGGTAAGCGAATTCTGCGTGCAAAATGACGCGGAACGTCTTAAACGGGTTTCGGGGCGTGCGCTTGGCACCGCTCTTATATTTTCCATCGGTGTTTCCGGCATTATGCTGTTTTTCTCTCGCGAATTCGGCATTTTAATTTATCACAACGAGGAAACTGCGCGTTACATTCGTATTCTCGCTCCCCTTATTCCTGTTATGTATATTGATAGCGCCGCAGATGCGGTACTCAAGGGCTCCGGACATCAGGTGTATTCAATGAATATCAATATTATAGATACGTTAAGCGCATGTATCCTTGCTCTGACTCTTATTCCGCAAATCGGTATTCAGGGTTACATAATCTCCATTTATGCTACGGAAATGCTTAACACCACGTTAAGTCTATCCAAGATGATGTCTATAAGCAAGATAAAACCATCGGTGTTTCATCACGTTGCCATGCCTATTATATGCATTATAGGAGCAACAAACATTTCAAAGCTTATGCTCATTCCGCTTTCACATCTTATCGGTGAGGCGGCGGCGCTTGTATTGGGTATCATTATCACAGTGCTCATCTATGCTCTTTTGCTCTATTTGACCAAAACTGTCGGGCGCGACGAGCGCGAGCTTATATACGCATCGGTGCTGACACAAAACCAATATGACAAAAAATTCAGAGCCGACTATGTTAAGCTCGCATCAGGCAAAAACAAAGAGCCGTAAGCTATGCGCTTACGGCTTTTTGTTAACTATAATTCTATTGTGACAATATATAAACTGAAGTCAAAAGCGAAACCCCGGGTTACTGTATTGTTACATTACAGTTTATTGTGCAGAGCGTCTTGCTTCGAAGCACTGACTGCAGTAAACGGGTCTGTCGCTGGAGGGCTGGAAGGTCAGCTTTGCCTCGCCGCCGCACTCACTGCAGGTAGCGATAAAGTACTGGCGCTCGCCTCTCTCCGCGTTTTTCTTCTTATCGCGGCAGGGCTTGCAGCACTTGGGCTGATTCTTGAATCCCTTTTCAGCGTAGAACTGCTGCTCACCCGCTGTGAATACAAATTCCTGACCGCAATCTCTGCAGGTAAGGGTTATGTCTTCATAAACGACTTCTGTGGCAGAATCTACTTTTACTTCGTTTTCACACATTGTTTTTTTACCTCGCTTTATGTTGTAAGTGATATCGTCAAGACTCCGCTTTTACAGCCCTGACTATATATAAAACTCCCTCTTGGAGATTTTACCTTTGTTACTATATGCTTATGGACGTTTTATCAACGCACCAAGCTTTTTTCTTATCCGATATACCGCGTTTGACACGGATTTTGCATCAGATGCCCCAACGGCTTCTGCAATATCGGAGATGCTCATTCCCGACACGTAAAGCCACCAAACACGGTTTTCGTAGTCGGAAAGATTTTTCTTTATGGCGCGAACAAGCTCTGCTGCGCTTTCTTCGTCTATCAGCTCCTGCAGAATGTCTGTCGATGCTTCAGTTGCCGACTCACCCGAAACCGATTCGCCCTCAAGCGACACGGCACGATTCTTCTGCCGACGCGCGTATGCTCTCATATACGACACAAGTCCGTTAGAGATACATATTTTGGCGTAAAGACCGAACTCAACGCTGCTTCCGCTTGCATCATAGCTGCATACTGCGTTACAAAAATGCACCAGCGCCTCCTGACGAAGATCCTCTGCGTCCTGCGTGGGCATATCCGCAGCTATGTAACGGTACGAGCAGCTCTCTATGAGCGGCTTATACCTATCTTTAAGAAGACCAAACGCGTCCTGATCCCCGTTTTGCGCTTTATCGATCAGCAAAAGCACGTCATTTTTTCCCGAATAGTCAATCAACGTCTATCTCCTCAATTCTATGCACGTACGGTACACTCTCACAGGTTAACACTAATACAATATTTATTATAACACTAACATTTACTTTGGTCAACAACTTTTTTTGGCTATTTTATTCCCTTAATATGACTTTTTTTGAGTGCTTTCTGTAAAATATGCACAAAAACTAATATTGCTTTTTGTGCAAAAAAAGCATCTTTACATTTAGTGTATGTGCAACATCAACAAAAAAATTGTCAAAATTTCGTAAAAAACAACGACAAATTTTTTTGATATTTGCATACAAAAAACGCAAGATGCCTTTATAAATATCAAATTTCGGGTTCTTTAATTAAAAATAAAGTTGATATTTCCCGAAAGCAAAGCCATAACTCCCTTATAAACGACCTCTGGGTGATCGCGGAAATTATCCTCCATTCTTTGCGCTCGGTTTGCGGTGTCAACGACTACGGAATTCTGCATAATTATATCGTTTTTCTCCTTTACTATGCAGATGACCTCGTATCTGCCGTCCTCTCTCTTTTCTACGCGGCTGGATATTTTGATGCCTCTTTTCTTAAAATCGAGGTAGCGCAAAGCACATTCCAAGCTCTTGTCAAGCAATGATGTGAGTATCTCACTGTGCAGCTGGGTTGCAACTATTCTTCCCTTTTCCGTAACGACGTACATTGACTCTCCCGCTTCATTCTTTCCGCAGTCCTCGACAAGCTCCGCGTCCAGCATTTCGTGGAACGATTCTGCAAAATCGAGATACATAACGTAGTCGTTCTGCATTACAATATCGTTTATCGTAACGTAATCAAGCGGATAATTTATATTTTGCATAAGATACAAGACGAAAATCTTGACGTTTCTTTTGCTTCCTACAAGTGATGCCATAATAACCTCCACAACTTCTTGGATACAAGCATTATTTTACCACATATTTTGATTTTTTTCAAGAGTAACTGTTGATTTTTTTGAAAAAATGTGCTATTATGTATATATTATATTCAAAAAATAAGATTCATGCCCATGCGGTGCGCGGCACTGCGACAGAAAGGAACAGTTCCATGATAAACGTTGCCATTCTCGGCTTTGGAGTAGTCGGCTCGGGTGTTGCCGAGGTGCTTACTCAAAATCAAAGCATAATCGAAAAAAAGCTCGGTCAAAAGGTCAATATCAAGTACATTCTTGATCTGCGTGAATTCCCCAACAGTCCCTTTGCTCATCTTGTAATTCACGATTTCAATACCATACTCAATGACACAGAGGTAGATATAGTTGCAGAAATGATGGGTGGCTCTCACCCCGCTTACGATTTTTCCAAGGCGGCGCTTCTGGCAGGCAAAAGCGTTGTCACCTCTAACAAAGAGGTAGTGGCTAACTTTGGATCCGAGCTGATTGAAATCGCAAGAGAACGCGGAGTGGCTTATCTCTTTGAGGCAAGCGTAGGCGGCGGTATCCCGATCATCAGACCCATGTGTAACGATCTGGCATCCAACAATATAATCGAGATCAACGGAATCCTCAACGGTACGACCAACTATATTCTCACCAAGATGACCAAGGAAGGTCTTGCGTTTGAGGACGTGCTCAAGGACGCACAGGACAAGGGCTATGCCGAGCGAAATCCCGCAGCTGACGTTGAGGGACTTGATGCGGCGCGAAAGATAGTTATTTTGTCTGCTCTGGCATTCAAAAAGGCGATCTCCCCGAACGCTATATACACCGAGGGTATTACAAATATTTCCACCGAGGACGTTGAGATCGCGGAGAGCTTTGGCTATGCCGTAAAGCTCATCGGACACGCAGAGCAGATCGACGGCAAGATTCTTGCTATGGTTTCTCCCCGTCTTATTCCCCTTTGCGAGCCGCTTGCAAGCATAAACGACGTGTTCAACGGTATTCTGCTTGACGGAGATATGGTTGGAAAGGTAATGTTCTACGGTCCCGGTGCGGGCAAGCTTCCCACGGCGAGCGCGGTTTGTGCAGACATAGTTGATGCTGCCGCAAATGTGGGTAAGACCTTAAAGCTTCCCGAATTTACGGTCGCCGCGGAAGATGATATTGCAGATTTTTCAAAATATTCCACACAGCGCATGTTTGTGTTTGACAAATGTGACGGTTGCACTCCCGATGCGGACAAGCTTGCGGCTTGCCTTGGTGTCAAGGTACTGAAATTCACTTGCACCGACAATAAGATTGCATTTATCAGTGAGGCGATAAGCGAGGCAGAGGCAAATGCCATCTCTGCAAAGCTTTCGAGCTGCAAAATGTACCGCGTGATTTAATAGTAAGAAATAACATAGACATTGCAGAAAGGAGCGTTTTTCTTGAACGGTAACTCTAAAAAAAGCAACAGGGGCTGTTTTTCGGGTATTCTCGGAACGCTCCTTGTTATA
>JAZRFU010000151.1:0-3709 GCA_045643865.1 Eubacteriales bacterium | reverse complement strand
ATGCTGGATATAGGAATTATTCTCAAGGTCGCGGGGGTGGGTATTCTAGTCTCCGCGGCAGCGCAGATACTGTCAAAATCGGGTAGGGACGAGCAGTCGATGCTGGTCACTGTGGCGGGAATAATAGTCGTGCTCATAATGATAATCGGTGAGATTGAGAAGCTCTTTGAGCTTATATGCTCGGTCTTTGGATTTTGATATGAGCGACTTTTTGTTCAAAATATTCGGAGCAGGCATACTTGTCGCGTTTGCCGCCGTGTTTCTCCGAAAAAGCAGCTCGGATATTGCAGTCCTCTTGAAAATATGCGGCGGTGTCATACTAGCGGCGGCGTGTATTGCCAGAATCTCTCCTATAATTGAATACGTAAATGAGATATGCTCGGTGGCGGCATTTGGTGAGGAGATAAATCAATCTGTCGGTGTGCTTTTGCGCGTGCTATGTGTTGCCATGCTAACAGGAATATGCTCAAATATCTGTCGCGACTGCGGAGAGAACAGTATAGCGCATTATACCGAGCTTGGCGGTAAAATAGAGATGCTTATACTTGCCTTGCCGCTATTTGAGAATGTACTCCGCACCGTCATGGAGCTTGTCGGCGATGTGTAAAATGGAAGGAAGTGTGATAGATGCTTGCAAGGCGCTCGAAAATACTGCTTTTACTGATATTTGCAACGTTTTTTATGCTTGTCTTTTGCATAGACGGCTCGGCGGAGGAAAACGTAACAGTGCCGCCGTCATACGACGATTTTATCGGCTCGATTGACGAGGACGTGCAAGACAAGCTCCCCGACGGAATATTTTCAGACGATATTGACGACCTTTCAGATGCCGCCAATCAAATATCCTCACCCGCACAGCTGCTTGGCGCATTGCTTGAGGGCTTTGGCGCAAAGCTTGAGGAGATTTTACCCACCACAGCGATTATTTTCGGCCTTGTCATACTTGCCGCCCTGTGTTATTCTGCCGCGTCAAATCTTGCGGGCGGACTTTCACGAACGGTCGAGCTTTGCACCCGACTTTGCACGTTTTGCGCCGTTGCGGGCATAGGAATCAGCTGCACGGAGCGACTGACGGATTATTTCAATCGGCTTTTTTATGCAGTGTCTTCGTTTTTGCCGCTCTCTGCAGTGCTGTATGCTATGGGGGGCAACGTGAGTGCGGCGGCGAGCAGTACGGCATCTCTTGGGGTTATACTGACCGTTTGTCAGTTTATCTGCTCATATACGGTCATACCCGTATTTTGCGTTTGCCTTTGCTTTAACGTAATATCGGTATTTGACGGGCAGAGCGCCGCCGTCGGCTCGACTCTGGGCAACACCGTGAGAAAATGGTATACTACTGCGCTTGCCTTTGTTATGATGATACTTACCACCGCTCTTGCCTCGCAGAGTATACTCTCGGCAAAGGCGGACACGGCGGCTATGCGCGGCGTGAAATTTGCCGTCAGCAGCTTTGTGCCTTTGTCGGGCGGCACTGTGTCCTCAACACTCGGTACACTCGCTGCGGGAGTTGAGCTTTTGCGTAGCTCGGTTGGAATTATAGGAATAATCATTATTATTCTTATGCTCGTGCCTGTAATAGTCGAGCTTGCTTTACTTCGGTTGTCTTTATCCTTGGGCGCGTTTTTTGCAGGGCTTATGGGTTGCCCGTCGGAGCAACGGCTTCTGTCTGAGCTTTCGGGGCTTTACGGCTATCTTGAAGGCGTGGCGGTGCTTTGTTCGGTCACGTTTCTCATTTCGTTCGGTATATTTGCCGCTATGGCAACGCCTTTTTCGTGAAAGCGAGGGATAGAAGTGAGGGAATACATTATTTCAATCGCTTGTGTGTGCATTATAGGCGCGCTGGTTTGCGCTCTTGCGCCCGACGGAGAGGGCGGTGGACTTACTCGTCATACTCGTTTGATTTACGCTCTATGTCTTATCGTGGTGTGCGCCGCGCCTGTGCGCAATCTGATGGATTGGATAACGGAATTTGACTACGAGCAGCTTTTGCCGCCAAGCAGTGATAGCGAGGAATACGAAAGCATTTTTGATTCCGCGTATCAGGATGCGGAGCTTGACAATCTTTGCGAGGGAATCAAGGACATACTGCACTCGAAATTCGGAATTGATGCGGCATCTTGCAACGTTTCGGTGCGCGCGGACACGGATTCGAACGGGCAAACAAAGCTTACACAGATATATATCACACTTTACGGAGAGGCGATCTGGGCAGACACGGGGGCAATAGAACAATACCTCGGCTCACTGTTCGGGTGCAGGGTAATAACCGCTATCGGTGAATTTTAGAAGAATAAAGGGGAATAAATTGTATGGCACAAAACGATACAACAAAGGACATTATGGGCACGTTTTCTCACATGAAACGACACGGCATACTCAAAATTCTGATAATTGCTTTGGCGGCGGGGGCATTGCTTTTTACCGTCGGTGGATTTCTGACGGACAAGGAGGACGGGGAGCAGACAAATCAGGATATACAAGCTGACGAAAAGCTGGGATTTTTTGAATACAAGGGCATGCTCGAAGAGGAGATAGAGGGATTGTGTATGAGCGTTTCGGGGGTGCAGAGCGTGAGCGCGGTGGCGTTTTTTGACGACGTTGGCGGCAGCTCATATGCGCAGAACGTACAGGTTGGTAGCTCGCAGTCGTACAAAAGTGAGTACGTTATTATAGGTAGCGGCTCAAGCTCGCACGCGCTCTATCTTGGAGAGGAGCTGCCGTGTCTTTCGGGCATAGGCATCGTTTGCCGAATTAACGGTGATATAAATAAATGTAACGAGATAACCGCTCTGCTCGCCGCGGCTTACGGACTCCCCATGACAAGAATATACGTCAGCTGTCAATAAATAAATTATGGCAAGACTGACGGTCAGGCATATATTGAAATTTTGGTAAATATAATATAGCGTAAACAAAAATCATAATCCTTGGAGGACTTGAACATGGTACTTAACGACAAGCTTAAATCGGTAAAGGATTTCTTTACCAAATCGGGAAAACGCAATCTTATTATCGTATGTGCGGTAGTGCTTATCGGTGCGGCGGTGTGGCTGAATTGGCTTTTCTTTGCAGGAAACGACGGCGATGGATTTACACATAGCACCGGCACGGGAATGAGCGGAGAGCTTGACAATTCCAAAAATCCCACCTCCGGTGACGAAACCGACGCGGGCAATACCGACAGCTATTTCTCTACTGTGCAGGTAAGCCGTCAAAGAGCAAGAGACGAGGCGCTTGAGGTGCTCAATGCGGTGATTGAAAATCAGAATGCGACCGACACCGTAAAGGCGGAGGCGGTTGCCGAGATAAAGAAGATCTCACTTGAAATGGAGCAGGAGGCAGACATCGAATCTCTTATCGTTTCAAAGGGCTTTGAGCAGTGCGTGGCAGTTATCAACGGTGAAACCGCGAGCATCGTAGTAAAATGCGCTGAAAAGCTGACTCCCGCACAGCTGGCACAGATCAACACATCTGTTTATGAGATCGCAGGCATTGAGCCGGTAAATATTACCATAATAGGCAGACAGTAATAAAAGCCGCGAAAAGCACCTATGACGTTTGGTTATAGGTGCTTTTTGCGAAAAAATTTCAAAATGCTTTCCAAATTATGCTTTGTTGCATAGAATATAATGACTGGCTGATTTAAGGATACAATTTTTTAAGGGGATTTTATATATGCAACGAAAATATTTTGCGGCGTCAAACT
>JAZRFU010000150.1:0-26936 GCA_045643865.1 Eubacteriales bacterium | reverse complement strand
CAAGCTTGCTTTCGCAAGCTCGACACATTCGTGGTCCCCCTTCCCTCACAAGGGGAGGCAGATTGTGCCATGACGTACATCTTAACTTCCCAACAAATCAAAATTTGAAACTCTGATAAAGCGTATAGAAAAAGCCCTTGGCGCATCGCCAAGGGCTTTTTGTTTATTCCAGCTCAAAGGTTTTTATTGATTTTATTGCGCTTCCTTCGGGGGTGTCAACCACCTCGCCGATCGCAAAAAAGCTACCGTCGGCGCGGCATACGCGCACTCTTGCGCCCTGTTCTATGCTCGTGCCCAGCTTCTTTTGATATATAGGGCAACCGCTACGGAAAAGCTTTTCAAAAAACGCAGGCAAATTCACTCCATCAAGCTCCGAGAAAAGTCGTTCAACGGGCAAAAGTAATTTTTTTCTCTCGTCCTCGCTCATATTCTCGACCTCGTCAAGAGTATGCGATTCGGCAAGCGAAATTCCGCACGCTTCACTTCTGCGAAGCGTAGCCATCACACCGCCACAGCCAAGCGACGCACCAATGTCGGCGCAAAGTGTTCTTATATAAGTTCCGCCACTGCACCGAACAGACAGAGTGTAGTCAGTATCACTTCCCTCGACAGCCGTGCAATCAAGGCGCGATATTTCCACCTCTCTGCCCTGTCGCTCCACGGTAACGCCGCGGCGCGCAAGCTCGTAAAGCTTTTGTCCGTCAACCTTGAGTGCGGAATACATGGGCGGTATCTGCATTATTTTTCCCGTGAATTTACAACAAGCGTCACAGACCGCATCAGCATTTGGAATATTATCGGAGCGTGTGAGCACCTCACCCGTCACGTCCTCTGTGTCGGTGGTAAATCCAAGCCGCAGAGTCGCCTCGTAGCATTTGGTGTCCGACGAGATATATTCGCACGCCTTTGCCGCGCGTCCCACAAGCACGATAAGCACACCCGTGGCAAGCGGATCAAGCGTGCCCGCGTGTCCCACGCGCCGCGTGTTGTAAAGCCGACGAACTCGGTTGACAACGTCGTGAGACGTCACACCGCACGGCTTGTCAATAACCAATACACCGCCGGGAAGATTATCAAATTCTGTTCGTTTCATCTACATCAAAATTTTACTATCGCGGAATTGATAGTAAAGCCCTTGCCCGAAAAATTTGTTTCGTATTCAGTCACAACGTTGCCTTCGGCGCGGTCACTGTTGTGAAGATCGCGCGTTGACCAGACAAGCTCTAGTCCAAACTCAGCAAACTGCTCCAAGCTGAAATCGAAAAGTCCTACGTTGTCGGTCTTAAAAATAAGCTCGCCGCCCTCTTTGAGGATATGCTGATACCTTTTGAGGTAGTTGACGTGTGTCAAGCGGCGCTTGGCGTGTCCCGCCTTGGGCCACGGATCACTGAAATTGAGATATATGGCATCTACACTGCCCTTTGGAAACCACTCGACCAAATTGTCGGCGTTGCCGATAATAAAGCGAAGATTGTCATTGCGTGTTTCCTTTTGTGCCATCGCCTTTTCAAGCGCGATACAACAAACGTCTGGCACCTTTTCCATGGCAATAAAATTACATTCGGGGTGCTTTTGCGACATTCCCACGGCGAAATCTCCCTTGCCGCAGCCGATCTCCAAGCACAAGCGCTTGTCGGGTGACGGAAAGACGCGCGAGGGTCCGTCCATAAGAGTAGACGGCTCCGATATAAGTATTTCCGAGCAGGCGAGGATTCGCTCCGCGCCGTGCTTTTTCTTTCTCATTCTCATTTTTGTGCTCCCAATCAGACGTTAAAGCGGAACAGAACGATATCTCCGTCCTTCATAACGTATTCCTTGCCCTCACTGCGAACAAGTCCCTGCTCCTTTGCCACAACCATGTTTCCGCAAGAGATGAGATCGTCAAACGCGATGACCTCGGCTCTGATAAAGCCGCGCTCAAAGTCACTGTGTATCTTACCTGCCGCCTGCGGTGCCTTGGTGCCACGCGTGATAGTCCAGGCGCGTACCTCCTCGGGTCCCGCCGTCAGATAACTGATAAGACCGAGCAAGGAGTAGCTCGCCTTGATAAGCTTGTCAAGTCCGCTCTCCTCAATGCCCATATCGGCAAGGAACATTTCCTTTTCCTCTCCGTCAAGCTCGGCGATCTCGGACTCAATGCCCGCGCAAACCGCTATAACTGCGGAATTTTCGCTCGCCGCAAATTCCTTGAGTGCCATATACGCCGCATTGTCCACGGGCTCAGCACCCGCGTCGTCCTCGCTGACGTTTGCAACGTAAATAACGGGCTTCATGGTCAAGAGAGGCGTGTCGTAAAGACAAGCCAGCTCGTCCTCGGTGAGTGTCATGGTGCGCGCACACTTACCCTCCTCAAGCACGGAATATATTCTTTCAAACAGCGCAAGCTCGCCTGCAAGCGTCTTGTCGCCCTTCATTGCCTTTTTGGTGCGGTCGATTCTGCGCTCCACCATCTCCATATCCGAGAAGATAAGCTCCATATTGATGGTTTCAAGATCGCGCATGGGGTCAACACAGCCGTCAACGTGAATGATATTGTCGTCCTCAAAGCAACGGACAACGTGCAAAATAGCGTCACACTCGCGAATGTTGGACAAGAACTTGTTGCCGAGTCCCTCACCCTGCGACGCACCCTTGACAAGTCCCGCAATGTCAACGAACTGAATTACCGCGGGAGTATATTTTTTAGGGGAATACATCTCTGCCAAAACGTCCAAGCGCTTATCGGGAACGGTCACAACGCCCACGTTGGGCTCTATGGTGCAGAACGGATAGTTAGCCGATTCCGCGCCCGCGTTCGTCAGCGCGTTAAAAAGAGTTGATTTTCCTACGTTCGGGAGTCCCACGATACCAAGTTTCATACAATTTATACCTGCTTTCTGTAAAAATACGCATAATTACCTATTATAAGATACATTATAATACATTTTACAAATTATTTCAAGAGCTTTTTCAAATTTACAAGGCAATTTCGGAGCTTGGTGGCGGTCATTTTACCGGTGTAGGAATTTTAAGTATAAATTCTAAATGAAATCTAAATGAAAATCGACCTAAAAATGAAAAATGTTAAAAGTTTCTTCGATTTTTTTTCAAATTCTATGTACAAATCGAATTTTTTGTGATATAATTATTAACACAAGATAAATTTAATTTGATTTTCTTGTGTACGTAAATTTAACGGCATTAACTTTTGTTGCTAAATTCGTTAAAAATTCCGCGGATTTTCACACAAAATCCCGATTTATAGGTTAAAATAAGATTATCATTTAACAGGAGATCACAAAATGATGGACACTAAAATTCTCGTCATTGAGGACGAGGCGGTAATAGCCGATTCCATAAAAACCTACTTTGATACCGAGGGCTACGACGTTAAGGTGGCGCAGGACGGAAGCGAGGGTATAAATTTCTTTAAGATGTACGACCCCGACATAACCGTGCTTGACATTACCCTTCCCAAAAAAGACGGCTGGCAGGTTTGCCGCGAGATACGCGAAAATTCCGCAAAGCCCATTATAATCATCAGCTCCAAGGGCGACGTGTTTGACAAGGTGCTCGGTCTTGAGCTTGGCGCGGACGACTATATGGTTAAGCCCATTGACAACAAGGAGCTTTCCGCAAGGATCAAAGCGGTACTTCGCCGTTGCCGTTCAAGCGTTCCGCAGGCGGACGACGAGGTCATTAAATTTGAGAACATAGAGATCAGCTTACAGAAATACGAGCTTAAGCTCAAGGGCAGATCCATTGACATTCCGCCCAAGGAGCTGGAGCTTCTCTATTTCCTCGCCTCCAACTACAACCGCGTGTTCACTCGCGACCAGCTGCTTGATAAGGTTTGGGGATTCGACTATCTCGGCGACTCGCGCACCGTTGACGTGCACATCAAGCGTCTGCGCGAAAAGCTTGAGGGCGCAAGCGACAAATGGATTCTTAAAACCGTATGGGGCGTAGGATATAAATTCGAAATACTGAATTAAACCGATCACCCAAAGCAATAATTGACATTATAGATTACGCCAACTCGGGTGAGTTGGCGTAAATGTTATTACACGGAGCAAATTATGAACGAGAACGAAAACTACAACGAAAATTATGACGACACCCCCGAAAACGACAATTCGGGAGTCAACGAACAAGAAGAAACGCAGGCGTTCAATTGGGAATTTACCGAGGAGCGGACGCCTAATGACGATAATCCTTACAATAAGAGCGACGCGGAGGGCGACAAAGACCAAGCACCCAACTCAACAAAGGACCAAGCGCAAGAGAATATCAACAAGAAGGAAAAATCAAAAAGAAGCGCGCCCTTGCTTGCCGCCATCATTCTGTCGAGCTGTGCGATAACGCTCCTGCTCTCCTTTGTGCTGTTTGCGGTCACGGGGCTTATTCCTCTCGGCGACGGTCACGTCGTCTATATCGAGGTTTCGGGCGGCACGGTCAGCGGCGAGGACTATACGTCCGATGCCGATATGCTCGAGGACGTTATGAACTCCGTCGTGATAGTATCAGCGCAAAGCTCTCTTGGCAAAAGCACGGGAACAGGTATTGTAATATCAAAAAACGGCTATATTGTAACTAACTATCACGTTGTGGAGAAATCGGATGAAATTTCCGTCAAGCTGCGCGGAGCAAGCGAGGCAACACCTGCCACGCTGGTGGGATACAGTGAGGTCGATGACGTTGCTGTGCTCAAAATACTCGCAACCAATCTGACCCCCGCCACATTCGCAAAATCCGATTCCTGCCGAGTTGGCGACAAGGTCTATGCTATCGGCACTCCCGAGGGAGAATTATACGGTTGGAGCGTAACGCAAGGCATAATCTCCTGCCCCGACCGCGAAATACTCATCTACGACAACGAGGGCATACTCATAAAGAAAATGAACGTCGTTCAGACCGACGCGTCCGTCAACCAAGGAAACTCGGGCGGTCCTCTGGTCAATGCTCGCGGCGAGGTGGTTGGAATCATCACGCTTAAGCTTTCGGGCAGTGCGGGAATGGGATTTGCAATTCCCTCCGACGGCGCGCTCAAGGACATAGAGGCGATAATCAAGAGCGGCAACGCGGACAACGTGGATTCGGGCATTTCAAAGGGCCGTCCCCTGCTCGGCATAACAGGTGTCGGCGTTGAAGGCGGCAAGTGGTATCAGGACATCACAACGGACGAGGGCAGCATGATAAAAGAGGTAACGGAAAGCTTTGCCCGTCAAAATCCAAACTCTACCTTCTATGCAGAAAAGAATGGCGTTCGAGTCAGCGCACTGACAGAGGGTCTTGATGCCGCAGGCAAGCTCGACGTGGGCGATATAATTACCGCCATCGACGGTGAGACGGTGTATAACATCTATCAGGTGATGGATATTATCAACAGGCACAACGGCGGAGATACGGTCACTGTAAGCTACTGGCGCAACGGTCAAACCCATTCCGCAAATATAACGCTTGGAACGCAGACAAATTAAATAAAACGATAAAAAGGGACTGACATGTCAGCCCCTTTTTTATTTGGTTTGTCTTTTATTTCTTTACAGATTTGCAGATCTCCTCAAGAAGCTCGGTCTGCTTTGCTACGTTGGCATAAAATTCCGTTTCTCTTGCGTCCAGAGCCGCGTTTTTTGCCGCAAGCTGCTCTGCCTCTGCGTCTGCCTTCGCTTTCGCTTCAGCCGCAGCAGCTGCTGCCGCCTTGAGCTCATCCTCATTGAGCTTGTTCTTAAGCTGCATAATGATGCGAAGGATAACAAAGATCACGAATGCAATTATAAGAAAATCAATGATCGCCTGAAGCCACGAGCCCCACAAAATTGCGATCTCGGCAGTAACGACCTCTCCCGCCTCGTCAAGAACCTCGGGAGTTATCACGGTTTTAATACCCGTAAGGTCTACCTCTCCAAGGAAAAGTCCCGTCAGAGGGGTAATGATGAAATTAACAAGACCTGTTGTGATTTTTCCGAATGCGGCACCTATAACAACGGCTACTGCCATATCAATGACATTGCCCTTGGTTATAAACTTCTTGAAATCAGCCCAGAAGCCAGTACTCTTGCGAGCTTTTTTTATTTTTTTGTCTTTTTTTGCCATGGTTGCCTCCTTAAAATGTTTTTACACTTATAATGATAATACAAAAAACGACAAAAATCAATAGTCATCATAAATTTTTTTGAAATTTATGCGTGTGAAGGGCAATAAAAATATTGACACGCCAAGCAAATAATGGTATAATTGTCTTGTTAGAGATGACTTTTTACTCTTTTTGATAAAAATAAAACAGGAATGGGAGCACCTTATGGAACAGAAAATCATTGAAATAATTGCAGAATATCAGGACAAGGACGTATCGGAATACAGCGCTGATCAGACCTTTATTGAAATGGGTCTGGATTCGCTCGACCTTGCAGAGCTTATTATGCAGATGGAGGACTCGCTTGACGTTGAGGTAGAGATCTCGCCCAAGTACAACACCCCCGCAAAGCTCGCGCAGCACATTCAGTCAAATCACTGATTAAACAGTTAACCCCCGCGGAAATCCGCGGGGGTTTTTGTGTTTTTATCGATTATTTTTTCTTTCCCATAGGAACAGACATCGCCATTATAGCTCCAGCCGCGAGCATGATGAAGCCCGCGCCAATATCATACGATGCTGATCCGTTGTTGAGAGGCATTATGAACAGGTTGTGGTTAGATACAACAACTACTATCGCCGCAAGCGCCAGCACTGCGCACGACGCAACAAGTGCGGTGATGCGCACGGGAAGCGTTATTGCCTTGCGAGGTGTAACACCTGTTGCCGCCGCATAGAGATTCTGCCAGATAATTGCCGCTGCAAGCAAAGCAACTACCATAACAATTGTGGGGATCAGTGCGATCAACCATGCAAGATCAGCGCCACCAAAGCCCGCAAATACAAATTTAGCAATTTCCGAGTTGGTCGTCCCTGTCTCGCCGCTTATGAACGATAGCACTCCTGTTTCGGAATACGAAAGCATAAGTTTGTCTACTTTCTCTACTGTCTCTTCGGGCTTGAATGTATTCAAGAACTTAACGGATCCGGACCACATATCAAAGCTGGCGAAGAAGCTTGCGTCCATAGGAAGCTCTGCTTCAACGGGCTTCTCTCTTCCCGCGAATGTGGTCTCAACCTTGAAGCAAACCGCGGGAACAACCGCTGCTACAAGCATAATTACTGCCGCAACCAAGGACAGAACTCTCTTAACAACGTACTTCTTGCATACAACGATCTTTCCGGAAAGGAAGAGACGGTCAATAATGAGATATGCTGCAAATGCCAACGAAGCCAGCGCGGAGATCAGCGCGGTTGCGCTTATTGCTCTGTCGTATGTATATATCGGCATGGTTACGTAGAATCCAACAAATACGGATACTGCGAACGCGGGCATTGCCGCAAGCAAGCTGATCGATGCGAGATTGAGCTTGCACTTTGACTTTCCAAACATGAAGAAGGCAAAATCAAGCGCTGCTATGACAAAGAACGCAAGAGATGCCAAAACGTATATTGCGCTGACAACCATAAGCGCAACGAATCCGGAGCGGAATGGGCTGTCATTTTTCTGCAATGCAAGACGCACGGAATTGCGCTGAAGCTTGGAGATAAGGTGATTATATTCAGCTCTCTGCGCGCTCTCCATAAGCTCGGGCGCGGTTGACGCGTTATATATTCTCTGAACCTTTTGGGCAATTAATTCGGATTCTGCATAAAGCTTAGTTTCCTTCAAATCTGCCACACCCAACGACTTGCAGGAATCAGACCAGAGCACAAAGCTATCTATTGCGCTGAATCCCGTAGTAACCTCCGAGCCATAGTATTCCGCCTCATAAGAGATGGTAAACACAGGCAGGAATGCAAATACGAGCAGCATAATGCTGAGCGCAAGTGCTATTGACTTCTTTACCAATGCCTTGACAGGATATTTCTTTGACGAGCATTCGCAAGCCACGGGGGTCTGTACGTAATCCGCATCCACGACCTCTTCCTCAGCTGCGGGAGCTTCCTCCGCTTCAACCTCGGTTGCTTCCTCGTCTACGGGTGTTTCCTCAACTTCGGCTACAGGGGCTTCCTCATCTACAGGGGCTTCCTCATCTTCAGCTATAGGAGCTTCTTCTGCAGGCGCTTCCTCGATCTCGATCGCGGGAGCTTCTTCAATTTCTGCCGCATTTTCAACGTTTTCGGATACGTTGATTCCGCATTTCGGGCAGATTTCCTGACCGTCTTCAATAACTTCGCCACACACGGGGCACAGTTTTTTCTGATTATCCATAATCGTTCTCCTTTATTTATTAATTCGATATTATTTGACTAATTCGATCAATATAATATTACCATAAAATGAAAATCTTGTCAATTATAAACTTAAAAATCTCAACTATTTTTTTAATTTATGTCCATTATAACCAATACCGCCTTGTCTCCCTGTGCCGATTCTTTCCTGAAATACGCGACAGGTGTTACGATTATACAGGCGCGGCTGCTCATTGGCAAGGACAAATTGAAGCTTTGAACTCTGTCGTCATCAACGCCCGACCGCCGCAAATGCCTAGCAAAATAATAAATTTCCCATTGCCCTGTATTGACGTCAACGACAAAAAGCTTTACACCCACAGCAAAGCAATCGGCATCAACCGTTACGGCAAGCTCAAGCTGTGCGCCCTCTCCATTTTCGATATGTTGAGCATTTGCGCGCACCAGCTTCGGTGCTATTATCTCGCCCGGCGGCTTTTCATCAGAGCGCGTATATATGCGTCCCATGGCGCGCGCAAAATCCACACTTGCTTCGCAGATGCTCCCGCCACAGTTAATAACTGCCGCGCATATCCCTTCCACGCCGCGAATAAAAAATTCAAGCGCAAATGCGCCGTCGCGGCGCGGCCGGAAATAAAACTGCGCGAGGATTTCTCCACTCTCCGCGTTTTTTACACCGTCAGCTACGAATCTCACTTCTCCCCCGTCGCTTTCATACGACAGAACAAAGCTTTCTTCTCCTGCGGCAAGCTCACCGCCGACGGTCGCATTTAAAAAATAAAAATCCTCGGAGTTGTATTTAAGAATCGCCGCAAGCGCGCAAAGCTCACCCGACTCCACCCTCAAGGTCACCTCGACCTCGCCGTTTTCCAAGCACAATGCGTTGCAAGCAAGCGATGCCTCACGCGTAACACTTGCCGCAGACGGCATAACCGCAAGCCGTATCACAAGCAAGACTGCTATGACAAAAGTAAAAATTCTTCCCCCATTCCCCATGTTAACTCCCTCACTCAACCGCCGCCTCTGTGCTGTTCTCTCTTTATTTTATTTGAAAATCCTTCAATTTATTACAAAAAATACCGCCCGTGTTGGCGGTTTGTTTTTTTATATCGGGGCAAAATAAGATTGCGAAGATATTCCGAACGCTCGGAATGCTCGTATGTTGCGTTTTTACGTCAAATAAGTCAA
This sequence comes from Eubacteriales bacterium, assembly GCA_045643865.1. Classification (GTDB taxonomy): domain Bacteria; phylum Bacillota; class Clostridia; order Oscillospirales; family CAG-272; genus SVTX01. Next base: position 17,497 of record JAZRFU010000150.1, on the reverse strand, counting down.
TAAAATCAATAAGGATCGCCGCGCAAGCGGCGTTGGAGTACGATATGATTAAAAAGAATATTATTGCGGTCATTCTTGCCGTCGTCACTTGTATAAGTGCGGCTGCTCTGACCTCTTGCACATCGGACGCGATGAACGACGGCACCGTAACTACAACGGCAACCACCACAACTACCACAACGGCGACGACCACAACGACCACAAAGGTCACAGAAACTGCAACGGAATCCTCCACAAGCATTATAGATGAGATGGAATCCGATATTATGGGCGACGTCAGCGATGCCACTCACGGAACGACCGAGACAAGCACAGAGGTCACCACGGAGGGCGCACACAAGCGCGTGCCTCACGGCAAATAATCCACTCTGACAAAAGCAAAAGCACCTGCGGGGCGTATCTGCGTCACCACAAGTGCTTTTTGCTTTTATTTTTTTATTTTATTGACGGTCAAATATCAAAGAACTCTGACTCTCATTACGTTGTCCATCGCCTTGAGCTTTGATACGGACGCATCGTCGGGCTTGCCTGTAACGTCAAATATTGTAAACGCAACGTCTCCGCGCGACTTGTTTGTCATATTTTCAATGTTTATTCCCTGCTCCGAGCAAAGCGCGGTGAACTGTGCCAGCATTGCGGGCACGTTCTTATGGAGTATGCACAAACGGCAATCTCCGCTTCGGGGCATTGATATTGCGGGGAAGTTTACGCTGTTCTTAATATTTCCGTTTATCATATAGTCGGAAAGCTCCATAGCCGCCATTACCGCGCAGTTGTCCTCGCTCTCCTCGGTCGATGCGCCAAGGTGAGGAATAGCTACTACACCCTTAACACCGATAACCTCTTCGGTGGGGAAATCGGTAACGTAAGATGCAACCTTGCCACTTGCAAGCGCCTCTTTAAGATCTGCCGCGACAACAAGATCCGCGCGCGAGAAATTGAGTATTCTCACGCCATCCTTCATCTTTGCAAGCGTGTCCTTGTTTATCATTCCCTTTGTCGTGGGAGTTGACGGCACGTGAAGCGTCAGATAATCTGCCTTTTCATAGACCTCGTCGTACGTTGCCGCCTTGTTGACGTGGTGATTGAGGTTCCACGCGCCCTCGACCGACAGATACGGGTCACAGCCCACAACGTCCATGCCGAGATGAACCGCGGTGTTTGCAACCATTCCGCCGATAGCGCCAAGACCGATAACGCCAAGCGTCTTGCCGTGCACCTCAACGCCCGCAAACTTGGATTTGCCCTTCTCTACCTGCTTGGCAACGTCCTCGGTAAGTGTCTTTGCCCACTCAACTCCGCCAACCACGTCACGTGACGACAGCATAAGTCCGCAAACAACCAGCTCCTTAACGGCGTTAGCATTAGCTCCGGGGGTATTGAAAACGACGATTCCCGCCTCGGTGCATCTGTCTATCGGGATATTGTTAACACCCGCGCCCGCTCTGGCGATCGCTCGCAGCTCGGGGTTGAACTCCATTTCAAGCATATTTGCCGAGCGGACCATAATTCCGTACGGCGCCTCAACGTCCTCTCCGACGTTGAAATAATTTCTGTCAAGTCGGTCGGTACCGATCTTGGCTATCTTATTGAGAAGCTTTATGTTCTTTATCATAGCAAAAGAATCCTTTCCGCCGCGATCTTATTTTGCAAAATCGGCGGCAAACTTTTTCATAAATTCAACAAGCGCCTCAACGCCCTCGTAAGGCATAGCGTTGTAGATCGACGCTCTCATTCCGCCCACAGATCTGTGTCCCTTGAGGTTTTTGAGTCCTGCGGCAGATGCCATAGATGCAAATTTCTTGTCAAGCTCGGCGTCGCCCGTTACAAAGGTAACGTTCATCATAGAGCGCGAGCCGTCCTTGACAGGCGCTTTATAGAAGCTCTGGGAATCGAGATAATCGTAAAGGAGCTTTGCTTTCTTTTCGTTCATTTCCTTCATGACCTCAAGACCGCCAAGCTGCGCGATCCACTCGTAAACCAGACCTGCCATATATATAGCGTAGCACGGAGGAGTGTTGTACATAGAGCCGTTCTCCGCCATTACCGTCCAATCAAGCATGGTGGGTATCTTCTCGTCCGCAAAGCCGAGCAGGTCCTCGCGCACGATAACGAGAGTAAGTCCTGCGGGCGCCATGTTCTTCTGCGCGCCTGCGTAGATAACGCCGAACTTGCTTACGTCAACGGGCTCGGATATGATGCACGACGACATATCGGCAACCAGCGGAACGTCACCGCAATCGGGTATGTAGCCGTATTTCGTTCCGTATATCGTATTGTTAAAGCAAATGTGCAGATATGCCGCGTCCTGATCGATCATATCGCGTGTGATCGTGGGAACGTGATCGAAATTATCGTCCTTTGTGGTAGCTATGCACTTTGCGTCAAAGCCCATCTTGACAGCTTCCTTATACGCCTTACCCGAAAACTGTCCCGAAACGGCATAAAGCGCCTTTTTGGATGCGGAACGGTTTATGAGATTGAGGGGTATTGCGGAAAACTGCGTCGAAGCGCCTCCCTGTAAAAACAGCACCTTATAATTGTCGGGGATATTCATAAGAGAACGAAGATCCGCCTCTGCCTTTTCAATGATTGCCTCATAATCGGGCGAGCGATGGCTCATCTCCATTACCGACATTCCCGAATTTCCGTACATAACCAGCTCCGAAGCCGCGCGCTCAAGCACGGGAAGCGGAAGCATGGACGGACCTGCCGAAAAATTATAAACTCTGTTCATAGTGGACCTCCATTATGCATTAAAAATAAACTGTTTTGGCGCAATGAAGCGCAATAAAAAGATTAAGTCTATTATAAACCCAAACACTCTCTCCGTCAATACATTTTCAATATTTTATGCTTATTTTTCGCCTTTTTGTTGAAAGTCACACAAAAAATCCTGCAAAAATTCTCTTTTTGTTGATTTTATATCAATAAAATTCAAAAAATCGTGCAATACGACGCGCAAAATATTGCAAAATTACGCATCTTAGTCCACATTTCGCCAAATTATATCAACGCTTGTCAAACCGTGTCGGAAAAGCATACTATGATAATGGGAGAATACCGCCGGAATAAAACATTCGGATATATTTTCTCCCCCGTGTTTAAGGACGCCTTTGGTGTGGCAAAAATATCTGTGAACACACGTCAAAGAGCAGAAAGGAAGACTAACGATGATACCTTCAATAAAACGGGGAGATATTTTTTATGCGGATCTTAGTCCCGTGGTCGGTTCGGAGCAGGGCGGATTGCGTCCGGTACTTATTATTCAGAACGATGTCGGTAACAAATACAGTCCAACCGTTATTGCCGCCGCCATTACATCAAGAATGGATAAGACAAAGCTCCCTACCCATATAGATATTCACGCCGACCGAGTAGGGCTTTCAAAGGACTCCGTTATACTTTTGGAGCAGATCCGCACGCTCGACAAGCGTCGGCTTAAGGAAAAAATGGGTCATCTCGACGGCACCGTAATGACACGGGTAAACAATGCCATCGCCGTAAGCTTCGGACTCGGTACCGTGCCCGACGAATACGAGAGCGCCGCCGTGGCATCCGTTGACGGTTCGCGCACAGAGGGAATCCGCGACGCAGGTCTTCTCGGTTAACCATCAATTAAAAACTCAGGGTTTGCCGCGCTGTCGGTAAGCCCTATTTTATTCGCAAATACAGGTAAAAAATTTGACTTTTCTCTTGATTTTAAGGCAAAAATGTGATAGAATACCATTGTATGATTTTTTCACACTATAAATCCGCGTAAGATGCGGATAAGAAAGGCAGATTTACTATGGCACTCGTTACAACCAAGGAAATGTTCAAAAAGGCGTATGAGGGCGGCTACGCTATCGGCGCCTTCAACATCAACAACATGGAAATAATTCAGGCGATAACCGAGGCGGCTGAGGAAACAAAATCTCCCGTCATTCTTCAGGTTTCCGCAGGTGCGCGCAAGTATGCAAAGCATGAGTATCTTCTCGCGCTGGCGCAGGCGGCAGTTAAGGACAGCGGTATCGACCTTGCGCTCCACCTCGACCACGGAGCAGATTTTGAAATATGCAAGTCCTGTATCGACGGCGGCTTTACCTCCGTTATGATAGACGGATCTCACCACGCGTATGAGGACAACGTTGCTCTCACCAAAAAGGTCGTAGAATACGCTCACGCTCACGGTGTCGTCGTTGAGGGCGAGCTTGGCGTGCTTGCAGGCGTTGAGGACGACGTGGTTGCGGAGCATTCCTCCTATACCCGTCCCGAAGAGGTTGAGGATTTCGTAACCCGTACGGGAGTTGACTCTCTTGCAATCTCCATCGGTACGTCACACGGAGCATATAAATTCACTCCCAAGCAGTGCACCAGAAACGAAAAGGGTATTCTCGTTCCTCCTCCGCTCCGCTTTGACATTCTTGAGGAGATCGAAAAGCGTCTCCCCGGCTTCCCCATCGTTCTTCACGGCGCGTCCAGCGTTCCGCAGGACTTCGTTGCAGAGATCAACTCCCTCGGCGGTAAGCTTCCCGACGCGGTCGGTATTCCCGAGGAGCAGCTCCGTCAGGCAGCTAAGATGGCAGTATGTAAGATCAATATCGACTCCGATATCCGTCTTGCTATGACCGCAGGTATCCGCCGCGTGTTCAGCAATGAGCCGGGCGTATTCGACCCCCGCGGATATCTCTCCGTGGCTCGTACCGAGGTCAAGAACATGGTTAAGCACAAGATAGTCAACGTGCTCGGCTCGGACGGAACACTCTGATAAAACAAAGAACAAATAATTCCGATAGGAGAACAGGGACCGCACTTTTTGCTCGGTCCCTGAATTTTAAATATGAAATATTCCGAAAAATATATCGTAAATTGGCACGATACAGATGCTAACCGAGTGGCGCGCACGGCGCGTCTTGTCGAGCATCTTCAGGAGCTTGCCAACCGTCAGTGCGAAGCATCGGGGCTGCCGCTTGACCGCCTGCGCGACGAGCGCGGACTCGGCTTTATTCTCGGCGCTCTTTCGATGACCGTCAAAAAGCCGCTCCACGCCTACGACGAGGTCGAGCTTGTGACTTGGTGCCGTCCCGCGCGCGGATACATATTCAACCGATATTTTGAGATCCGCAGGAGTGGCGAGGTCGCAGCGGTCGCATCGACCTCTTGGGTGATCGTTGACGTCAACAAAAAGGAAATGGTACGCATATCTCCCGACGATCCTATGCACACGTCGTTTTATTACGACGAGCCAGTCAGCACGGACGACGTGCCGCCAAAGGCAAGAATTCCGCGCGAGGTCGAGCTTTACGAGGTGGGCAAGCGTAAGATCGTATACTCCGATATTGATTATAATATGCACATGAACAACACGCGTTACCCCGATATGATCTGCGATTTTCTCTCGGAGATGACGTCGGGTGCGCCCGTGCGTGTGTCAAGCATTTCCCTTTCCTACCTTAAGGAAGCTCCACTGGGCGAAACGCTTACGGTGCTGCGCTCCGACGCGGACAGCGACGGGCGCATATTTGTTCGCACCTTAAACGAACAGGGCGAAACCTGTCTTGAAGCGGCGCTGACGCTGACTGATAACTGAGCAAACAAAAAAACGGCGGACTGGTGTAACAGTCCGCCGTTTTTATTTTATTGTTGAGTTTCTTGGTTCTCTGTCTCGCGCTTTTTACGGGAATTTTCCTTCAGCATGCGTGAGTTTCTGATAGTGTACATAACCGCAGAGAAAAGCATCATCGCCGTGCTCAAGCATATAAGCACGAATGAAAGCGCGGGCGGTATATTATACCACGCCAGATGCACCGACATCACAACGAAAAACAGCACCGTATTGACCTTGCCGTGCCAATCTGCGCCTTTTATCGTATGAGTTTTCTTTGCCGCAACCAGCGCCACAACACCCATTCCGACCTCTTTGACGAGAAATATCGCCAGCGGTATTGCCATGTACCAGAATCTTGTAAGCAAGCACACGATTATCGCGATTTGTGTCAGCTTGTCCGCAACCGGATCAAACACCTTGCCGAAATTGCTTATCATATTAAAGCGTCTTGCGATAAATCCGTCAATGACGTCGGTAAGTCCGGATATGACGACCACCAAGAACGTCCAGCCGTATTTTCCCTCGACGCAATAAAGCCAGATTATAAGAGGTATCAGGCACAACCTGAAAAGAGAGAGGATATTGGGTATAGTGATTATTTTATCTTTATAATCCTTAAAATTTCTCATATTTTCCCTCAATATTTTTATATCATATACCATTATACCACCATTTTTATACTTTTTCAATATATTTTTAGCTTTTTTGTCGAGTTTTGGAATTTTATACTTACTCATTGAGCCGTTGCCTATAAATTCTTGCCTGTATTGCGGCACAAATTTCAAACATTAAGCAAATTAAAAGTTATACTCCTTGACAAACAAGCAAAAGGCGACTATAATTAAAACAAGGATGTTAATTGCATCAATACAAACGGAGGCGACGCATACTGCGCTCACAAAACATTATGACAGACGTACAAAGACTTGCTCGTCTTGAGCTGCCCGAGGGCATTCTTGACGTAGTGCTTGATACCGACACCTTTAACGAGATCGACGACCAGTTTGCACTGGCATATCTTCTTCGCTCCGACGATCGCCTTGAATGTAAGGCAATTTATGCCGCCCCCTTTGAGGGCAGGGGCTATTCTCCTGCCGAGGGCATGGAAAGAAGCTATCAGGAGATCTTCAACGTGCTCAAGCTTTGCAAAAGAGAGGACAAAAACGACGTTGTGTTCAGGGGATCTGACCGATTCCTCGCCGACGAGAAAACTCCCGTGGTATCCGACGCGGCGCTTGACCTCATCGAAAGATCCAAGAGCTATAACGGAAGCCGTCCACTTTACGTCATCGCAATAGGCGCAATCACTAACGTGGCATCGGCAATTCTTATTGATCCCACGATAATTGAGAGAATTGCGGTCATCTGGCTGGGCGGCTGTGCTTTGCATTGGGAGAACACGCGCGAATTTAATATGGAGCACGATATTGCCGCGGCTCGTATAGTAATGGGAAGCGGTGTTCCCTTCGTTCAGCTTCCGTGCGCGGGCGTGGTTTCCGAATTCTCCACCAGCGTACAAACGCTCCGCCATTGGATAGGCGGCGCAAATGAGCTTTGCGACTATCTTTGCGACATAGTTGAGGGCTACGAAAAAGAGGTCTGGGACGGCACGGTATGGCACAAGACCATCTGGGACGTAACCGCAGTTGCTTGGCTGCTCAATGACAATAACCGCTTCATGCGTGACCGAGTGGTCCATGCGCACGTTCCCCAATACGACAACACCTATACGCTTTCTAACGATACACACCTGATGAGATACGTGTGGTGCATCGAGCGCGATCCGCTCTTTATGGATCTGTTTAATAAGCTTAAGAGATAAAAGAGGAAAGCATATGAGTCAGAACATTTTAGTTATAGGAAGCATCAACGTAGATTATACGATATATACCGACAGATTGCCAAATCTCGGCGAAACCATCACGGGCTACGGATTTTTCGTAAACTGTGGCGGCAAGGGTGAAAATCAGGCATGCGCGCTCGGCAAGGTTGGCTGTAACGTGCGAATTCTCGGCGCGGTCGGTAAAGATAACGCAGGTGATATGGCAATAAAAAATCTCACGTCATGCGGCGTAGATTGCTCTTACGTAAAAAGAGTTGATGCGCCCACAGGCACGGCGGTAATCACCGTGTGCGGCGGCGACAACCATATCATTCTCGACAAAGGCGCAAACGCGTTCGTCCTTCCTGAAATGGTGCTTGAATCCGCACATCTGCTCGACTGGGCGGACATTGTGGTAATGCAATACGAGATTCCCGAGGAAACGGTCATGCTGGCGGCAAAAATGGCGCGCGAGCGCGGCAAGACGGTGGTGGTAAATCCCGCACCCGCAAGAGCGACCGATCCCGAGCTTTATCAGTACATAAGCTGGCTTATTCCCAATGAATACGAGGTGGGACTCATGCTGGGCACAGATCCCTGCGACAAGCAGTCCGCGTCCGCTATGACCGAGAAAATTCTCGGACTTGGCGTGGCAAACACCTTGATAACACTCGGAAAAGACGGATGCGCTTACAGAGAGAACGGCAAGGACGTTAAATTCAACGGAGTTTATCCCGTAAACGTAGTGGATACCACTGCGGCGGGAGATAGCTTTATCGGCGGCTTTTGCCGTAAGCTCTCAGAGGGAGCGTCGGTTGACGAGGCAGTCAAATACGCAACCGCCGTATCGGCGATCACCATCAGCCGTCAGGGCGCGGCAACCTCTATTCCCTGCGCAGACGAGGTTGATGAGTTTATAAAATCCAACTCCCAGATCTAATACATAACGGCACATATCCTGCCAGACAAATAAACACACCCCTCGCGGTCAGACCGCGAGGGGTGTGTTTTGTTTTATGTCGTTTAATTTTTTGTTGTAAATTATTCAGCGGTCTGGCCGAGTGCTGCGATGCTCTTAAGCTCGCCAATGTTGCTATCGGTGTACGTTGTAGTCTTGCTTCCGTCATAGTACTGAACATAATTGGTATCAACGAGAGCAAGAACATCCTTAAGGTTAGCATCAGCAACAAAGTATGCAATATCAAATTTCTTACCAGCGGATGTATTCAATCCGTTGAAGTTGAGCTGGAAGTTAACATACGTATCGTTAGTATTGTATCCCGACGCTATCGAGCTAATATCAACTATGTAGGTTACCCATTCAGTAGCTTCAACGCCCGCGGGAGTCAAAGCAATTTCTTTTTCAACTCCACCCACCTTCATCTTAAGCGTTATTTTCTTATCAGATGTTGCATCGATAGCATCCGTTCTTATCTTGAACGCCAGGTATTTGGAAGCGAGATAGCTCGCTGCATCACTCGCCACGATATTCTTGTCAGTACGTGCTATCAGGCACATAGACGCATTCACGGCGCTATAATACGTTACGTCACCCTCAGTGTGAGGACCTGTTATTGGTGTAAAATGAGGGAAAAGCGCTTTATCATAAACCTGATATCCATCAATGTTAACCGTGTTTCCACAAATGCAGGTGAAGTTACCACTACCGTCGTGAGTGTAGTTGTGTGCCTCGGTTGCGCCACCAACAAGTCCACACTTATCGCACGAAGGTGTGGTGTGAGTGCCGTCAGTGTTTATAGTGTATATGTGGTTGCCCGCCATAGAGCAAAGCTCCATCTTGCTTGTTTTCGTTGCAGTCTCCGTAGCTGTGGAGAGGTTGATGTCGATCTCGCCGTCAACAAGAGTCATAACATCCTCAAGAGAATCAACTATTGCAAGATAAGCAAGGTCGATAGTGTAGCCCGCCATAGCAGGACGACCCCAAGCTACAAGAAGAGTATCTGCCGTCATCCAAGGATATTTGCCGTCATCACCAAGCTTATAGTTTGTATAAACAGCTTCAAGGTCAACGATTACAACCGCCCAATCTCCCGTAAAGATGCTTGCGTCGGGCATAGTGTGATATTTATGTCCCGAGCCATCGTGCATAGCAAATCTTAATTTCGTATCATCATTGGGGTTGGGAGCATCGGTACGAATCTTATATACAAGGTATCTGCCAACCTGAATATTGCTTCCCTTTGTAACCTTCACGTTAAGGAAGTTAGAGGTTGCAGCGCTGGTGAGAAGTATCTGACGGTAAACCGTTCCGTCCTCGTCAACCTTAATTCCGTTATCTATAGTGGCGTTTCCGCCGGGATTCTGGTTGATAAATTCGTGAGGAAGAACAAGATAATCAACGCCCTCAGCAAAGGTCTTTCCCACAGAGTTTCCGCATACGCAAGCATACTTTGCGCTTGCTTCGTCATATGCGTGCCTGTGTTCCTCGGTAACACCGTCAATACCACAGTGCGTGCAGCTTGCAACGGTATGTGTTCCGTTGCCGTTGTCTGTGCAGGAGTGTCCTGTGTTATCGATCGCGCCACATACGCAGTCGTGCGTATTGGTGTCTTCATTATATACGTACGTATGGTTGACCTTTTCGCTCACAAGTCCGCATCTCTCGCACGCGGGAGTGTTATGTGTTCCGTCTCCGTTATCGACGTATGCGTGAGAGCGTGCACAGAATGCGTCGGCCGTTATCTCTGCCGCTGATCCTGCCTGTGCCTGAAGAACTATGGTGTCATCGCCAACAAGTGCAATAACGCCGGCTTCATCCTTAACGGTTGCGATATACGCAATGTCAAGAGTGTACTGCGTGTAATCGCCCTTGCTCGCCCACGGCAGCAGCAAGAACTGACTGAATTCAGGATATGCGCCATTCTCACCGGGCTTGTAGTAGCTATGTCCGTAATTGCTCATGTCAATTACGAGCGTGGTCCATTCACCTGTGGTAAATGCGGTGCTCGCAAGACCAATATTGCCGCTACCGCCGTTGAAGTGCAGCTGCCAGCTGTGGAAATTATTAACGGGCACATTGGTTCTCAACTTAATAACGATATATCTCGCACCGATGACGTGTATGTCGTCGTCGTTAATCTTCAAGCCGAATGCATAGCCGCCGTTATCTGCGGATGCTACGTGTCCCGTCTGACTGCGGTAAATAACACCGTTTTCAACCTTAATATCAGACAAGACGTTGTATCCGCTGTATTCCATCATGGTGTCGGGACGCGCAATATGGCTTACACTATCATTCAAAGTAATGCCCGCTATGCCATAGCCGCATTCACAGAGATGTGCGTTTCTCTCTGCGTTGTAGGTTGTAAATTTGTGCGGCTCGTTTTCAATATTTTCTGTTCCGCAAGCCGCGCAAGCGGGGTGAGAGTGACCGTTTTCGTCGTATGTCCATTCGGAGCATGCGAGTCTATATCCGCACTCACAAACGTGCTCGTTGGTTGTCTGATCAATCGAGGTGTAATTATGAGGTGCATTGTTGAGTGCTTCTTTTCCGCAATCGGGACAAGCGGTGCGCGAGTGACCGTTTTCATCATATGTCCACTCTACGCAATCAATTCCGTGCTCGAAGGAGTAGAAGTTCATATACGCGATGTCGAGAGTTGCGCCCTCGGGTCTTGTATAATAAATGTTATTTTTGTTGTCATCTATCGATCCGCTGAACAGAACTGCGAAAGATGCAAGGTACGGACCAAACTGCTTGAATACAGCATTATCGTAGAGATCAAATACCTTGTACTGCCAATCTACACCGTTGCCGCCCTCAAGCGTAAAGTGAAGCATTTCCCATCCTACCTGAGCTTCTCTGGAGGGGTTAGCATAGAAGTAACCCTGTATCTCCTCGGTTGCTCTGTACTTGATAACGAGGTATCTTGCACCCCACTTATACTGAACAAACTTGTCAGCAGGAATTTTGCCCGCATTAGGATCGGGATCTGCGAGCCATACGCTGCCCGTAGCGTTAAATGCTATATGAACGTAACCGTCCTCAAGCGTTGCGGTATGGTTTTTATTGTTACGGAATCCGTCATTATAGATCTTATTGTAATCAAGCTCAAGAATCGCATTCTTGTCATCCGTAGGAGCCGTTGGGAATACGGGCTCGCTCTTGGGATCGCGAAGTCCGCGCGAGTAATCCTTAAGTACGTCCTCAACACATTCTCCAAAGAGACGGCCAAGCAGTATCATGGACTTAACGCCGTAATGAGCGTAGTCGGTGTTATCCTCGTATGTGGACATTCCTGCGCCAATGGTATCAATATAGTAGTTCATCTTGGAGCGAGCCGCGAGATCCTTCTTTGTCTGGTTGATCTCTACGTACTTGGGCCAATAGTAATTGCCTGTCATGTTGTGGCGCGCATCACTGATGCCGGCATCAATAAATGCAATGCCGTTCTTGGGAGAGTAGTACGAATATTCGCGTCTTATATAGTCCATAAGAGCGAGCTGTCTTTCATAGTAATACTCGTACCAGCCGGGCTGAGCATCACCCTCGCCCTGCATCCAGCAGAATGCGATGATCTCGGGTCTGAGGTTGAGAACTTCATCAACGTAAGTGAGCGAATTCTGAAGCTTCTTTTCAAATGCCTGAAGAAGCAGACCGTTCTGCTCCTTGGTCTCGCCAACGATCCAGTCAACGCCGAGCATAGAGCCGCCAACCGCGTACTTCATGATGTAGAACTTCTCGCCGGGATACTTTTCTTCGAGGTATTCTGCAAGTCCAACCTCGGGACCAAACGTTCTTCTATAATCTCCGGTCGCATCGGAGACCTTTACAGGAGCAACACCGCCAACTGCTACGCCACGGTGGTCACCGTTAGTGTTGATTGATGCATCGCTATTTCTTGCGAAGATAGTAACGTTGCTGAATCCATTGGTGAATTTGGCAATTCTATCAGCTTCAAAATTGCCGGTAAGGAAATCGCCCCATGCACATCCCTCTGCATTAGACTGGCCGCCGATAAGGATTATCTTGGCAACCTCTCTGGTATCTGCGTCTTCGCCCGTATATTCTTCAATAGTGGTTTCTTCTACCGTAGTAGTTTCTTCTGCAGTTGTAGTAGTTTCCTCTGCCTTGGTAGTAGTTTCCTCTGCCTTGGTGGAGGTTTCTTCTGCCTTGGTGGAGGTTTCTTCTGCCTTGGTGGAGGTTTCTTCTACCTTGGTAGTAGTTTCTTCCGCCTTGGTGGTCGTCACTTCACCCTTAGTGGTCGTAGCTTCACCTTCGGTGGTCGTCACTTCACCCTTAGTAGTGGTTTCTTCTGCCTTGGTGGTCGTCACTTCGCCCTTAGTGGTCGTAGCTTCACCTTCGGTGGTCGTCACTTCGCCCTTAGTGGTCGTAGCTTCACCTTCGGTGGTCGTAGCTTCGCCCTCGGTGGTCGTAGCTTCGCCCTCAGTGGTCGTAGCTTCACCTTCAGTGGTCGTCACTTCACCCTTAGTGGTAGTTTCTTCCGCTTTGGTGGTCTCTTCGGTTGTGCTCTGCTCCGTTCCCGTTGTGGTGATCTCAGGATCAACGCCGGGTATATCGCAAGCAAACAATGAAAGCATCATTGCCGCAACAACGATTAAAACACAAAGCTTAACAAAATAGTTTTTTGTCATATTAACTGCTCCTTTCGCACGTTAAATAAGCTCTGATTTGCTATTATATTAATAATATCACTTTTATTCTGTTTGGTCAACTAAAAAAGCCAATTTTACCCCTCCCCGTTGTGTATTTTTGGTGTTTTGTCCAAAATTCGTGCTCTGTTTTTGTGCAAAATGCCGTTTGTTTGCTTTTTGGGGGGAGTGATAACATAAACGCTTTAATTTTTTGCCCGACAAAGCAAGAAAGGGCAGGAGAAAGCTCTCCCGCCCTGATGTTTTTTGTTTATTCGGATCAAAATATAATAGGCGTGTTACTTGATATCCTGAACATTTTTAGATACAACACTGCCCGCGAAATAAAGCACTGTATCCTGATCGATCACATTGAGGACTCCGTCCACAGTATTGCATACTGCAAAGTACTCCAGATCAAAGCGACATTCGGCCGATAAATTGCCGCTGCCTGTGGACTGGAACAAAAGCTTGATGAAATTGATGTTTCCCGAGCACGTTCCGCCCACGGTCATCTTATCAACCTCAACAACATACGTTACCCACTCGCCCGAGCTTACCGCGGGATTGTTGAGCTGCGCATAGATTCTGGGATTGCTTCCGTGATGGGCACCAAAACCAAGATAGAGGTTGAAGAATCCGAACGAATCCGCTCCGTTGGCTCTTACCTTAAACACGATATAATTGTGCTTTTCGGGGTTATACTGAACGTCAGTTGCCACCTGCCAAAGCGTAAAGATATTGTTTCCGTTGGGGCTGATGGTATAATACTTGCCGTCAGCGGAAAGACCTATCTGCGTTGCAGAAGATCCTGAATCGTGCTGGTATGCCTTATCCGCCGAGAGATATATCTCCACTCCCTCGGGGATGGTTTCTTCGGGCTCGGGTGTGGTATCCTCGGGATTCTGCGGGCCAGTCTGAGGATTGTAGGAATAAAATTCTACGTAAGCGATGTCAAGAACGTCACCTGCCGCCTCGTTGTCTATTCTGAATCCAAAGAATCCAAGATAGGGACCGCAATCCTTGAATACCTGTGATGCGTTGAGGTCTATATAAGCGTACTGCCACGTCTCACCGTCACCTGCAGGCAGGGAGAACGCCATCTGCTCCGAGCCAACCGCCGTTTCTCTGTCAGAGTTGGGGAACAAATATCCGGAATACGTCTTGCTTGCTCTGTATTTGATCACAAGGTATCTTGCGCCCCACTGATATCTTACAAGGCGCGGAATATTTCCGCCCGTTGCGGTAAAGGTGATGCGAGCGTACGCTTCGCCGCCATTACCGTTTTCTTTCAATGCGGTGGAATATTTGTCGTTGCTGCCTACAAGTGTAACGATAGCCGCAGCTTCTATTGAAAGCACGGGGGCTTCGTTGCTTGTGGGAGCCGACTCAAACTCGGGGATCTCCTCAAACGGTCTTCTGTTCTGCTCGTAGCTCTCAAGCACCTGTCCTATACATTCGCCAAAGAGGTGGCCGAGCTTGATCATCGACTCTACGCCGTAATGAGCGTAGTCGGCGTTGTCCTCATAGGTGGAAAGACCCGCTTTGATGGTGTCAAAGTAATAGTTTTTGGAGGAAAGCTTGGAGATTGCTTCCTTTGTGGCGTTGATCTGCTTATATTCGGGCCAATAGTAATTGCCTGTCTTGTTGTAACGGGTATCGCTGATACCTGCGTCGATAAACGCCATTCCGCCCTTGGGGGAATAGTACGCGTACTTTGCTCTCAGATAATTGATAAGAGCAAGCTGATTGTCGTAATATTTGGGGGCGAGCGTCGCACTTGCATCACTTTCTCCCTGCATCCAGCAGAAAGCAATGATCTCGGGCTTCATGTCAAGCTCCTCGTCGATATATCTGATCGCGTTTTCGAGCTTCTTCTCCATCGCGCGCAGATAAACGCCGTTTTCAGCGCCGTTGGAGCCAACGTACCATTCGGTTGCAAGGCAAGAGCCGCCGATCGCGTATTTAACTATGTAAAAGGTTTCATCAGGGAAATTGGTTGCAAGGTATTCCGCAATGCCCAGCTCGGGACCGAATGCATTGGTGTTACCCGAGTTAACAGAGGGAGCCATTATCTTGCCTGTGGTCTTAACCGCAACACCCCTTGCGAGATTTGAACCCATTCCACCCGTTCTCGAAAGTGAAAGCACATTGTTGTATCCTGCGAAATATTCGTTTGCTTTTTGAGCTCCAAATACTCCCTCAAGGAATCCGCTGTATGCCGCGCCCTCTGCGTTGGACTGTCCGCCGATTACGATGATCTTTGCGACCTCTCTCTCATCCGCGGGACCTTCATATGGCTCTGTGGTAGTTTCTTCCGCCTTGGTAGTGGTTTCCTCTGCCTTGGTAGTGGTTTCTTCTGCCTTTGTGGTGGTTTCTTCACCCTTCGTGGTGGTTTCTTCTGCCTTGGTGGTCGTCACTTCACCCTTCGTGGTCGTCACTTCACCCTTTGTGGTAGTTTCTTCCGCCTTAGTAGTCGTCACTTCACCTTCAGTGGTCGCAGCTTCGCCTTCGGTGGTCGTAGCTTCACCTTCGGTGGTCGTAGCTTCAATTGTTGCGGTGGTTTTTTCCGCCGTTGTAGTTTCTTGCGCCTTGGTGGTCTCCTCGTTTGTACTCTGCTCTGTTCCCGTTGTAGTGATCTCGGGATCAACTCTGGGTGTATCGCAAGCAAACAATGAAAGCATCATTGCCGCAACAACGATCAAAACACAAAGCTTAACAAAATAGTTTTTTGTCATATTAACTGCTCCTTTCGCGCGTTAAATAACCTTCAACTTGTGATTATATTAATAATAGCACTTTCGCGCCGTTTCGTCAATTGAAAAATCTTATTTTAAGTGCATCATCATACATTTTTGTTGCCTTGCCCAAAGCCAATCCTCGTTTTTTATGCAATTTGCCATCTTGATTGCGCGCCCCAAGCTTTTTGGGCGCTTTTTGTCGCAAAAAGCAAGCAAGGGCAGGAGATATCTCTCCTGCCCTGATGTATTTTATTTGATTTGGTCAAGGACGAAGTCCCATTCCGCCCTCAAGCGTCAAGGTCTCTCCGTTCATATACTTGAAATCGGGATTTGCAAGCTGAACGCACACTCTGCCGATCTCACTTTCGGGATCGCCGAAATGTCCCGCGGGTGGCATCTTGACGTTCGCCTTGAACGCCTCAGGATATGCCTTCTCGAATCCCTCAAGCTGTGCGGTCCAAGCCAGAGGACATACGACGTTTGCATTTATGCCGTCCTTTGCCCATTCGGTTGCCGCAACTCTGGTAAGTCCGCGGATTCCCTCCTTTGCCGCCGCGTACGAGCACTGACCGTAGTTTCCGAAAAGTCCTGCGCCCGATGCGAAATTGACTATGCTTCCCTTTGTTTCTTTGAGATAGGGATAGCACGCCTTCATGTAGTAAAAGGTGGCGTAAAGTCCTGAATACATAGCGAGGTCAAACTGCTCGGTTGTGTGGTCCTGAATGGTAACACCCGATGCAGACGCTTGTGCGTTATTGATAAGCACGTCAATTCTGCCAAACTCGGCAATCGCCGCGTCAACCACGCTCTTTGCCGTCGCCTCGTTATCGGCTCCCGCAGAGATGTCCGCCGCAACCGCTAAGACCTTGATTCCGTAAAGACGTTCAAGCTCCTCCTTTGCCGCCTCCAGCTTTTTTACGTTTCTGCCCGTGATAACCAAATTTGCGCCCTCTTTTGCGTAAGCGGTCGCGATTCCGTAGCCGATAGATCCGCATCTTCCGTCAGAAAGCTTTGCGTATCCCGCGCCCGTGATTATAGCTGTCTTGCCCTTCAAAAAACTCATAGCTGCTATTCCTTTCTGCTTGTTTGATTTTTGGTGTAATATGTTTGTCTATAAGGTAATTATAGCACATTTTGCTCCCTTATTATAACACATTTGTTGCAAATTTGCAATAGATTGGTCCGTCTTACGAAAATTTCAAGGTGATTTCTCCGTCGACACTCTTGGAAAGCGTGAATTTTCCCTCGGCGCGCGCGCCGTGGGCGGTGATTTCCGCGTCGTAGTCACCGAAAAAGCCCCTGAAACTCACCTCGCCCTGTCCGTCGGTGACAAGCTCACACTCGGTGTGCCAAACCTCTTGCGTCAGTTTTTTCAGACGCTCGTATGCGGGCTTGGGAGACAGATCGAAGCGCAAAAGACCACCGTGATAATAGTTTTCGCCGCGGCTCATATCGCCCTGCGTGGCTCTTATTTTTGCGGGATCGTCCTCCTGGACGTGCGCATATCCGTCAACCAGATTCCAATATATTATCTGCTCCACCGCAGGATGCGAAAACCAGATCGAATAAAGATTTTCAAGCAGATCTGCTTGAATCTGCTCGTCCTCATCCTCCCACGAATACGACGGGATCGTGACCTCGGTTATCTGCAACGGCTTACCAAGCAACGCGTAAAGATCCATATGTTTATATAAGCTTACGGGATCAAGCATTTTGCGCGTGTTCGCATAC
>JAZRFU010000149.1:0-2392 GCA_045643865.1 Eubacteriales bacterium | reverse complement strand
ACAAGGTATTAAAGCCACGCAAAAACAAAAATTCATAGTAAAAAAGACCGCTCTCGCTATTCTCTCCGCATAGCGCGCCCGTATCAAGCGAGTACGCGTAAACGTCGTATATCTCATCAAATCTGATGCGACTGAAAACCTCGTCACGATATGCATCTCCGTCGCGCGCTATACGCATAACAACGCCTGTAGCTCCCAGTTGTCGCGGCACGGAAATTTCAATATCTATTATCGCTCCGCGCACAAAAGCGCCGAGATCCGAAACGTCCTCAGCACCGGAAAATTTATTGATTTTTATCTCGCAGCTATTGTCTATGCTGCCAAACATTTTTGCAAGCATAATTGTCTTTTCCTAACGGAGATGGGGGAGCATAGCTTCCCCATCTCCGTTATATTTTATTAGTGTACGGGTTTAAGATTCCAGAATTTGTCTGCGTATTCCTTGATCGAGCGGTCTGCCGCAAAGAAGCCCGCCGCGCTGGTATTCAGCAGCGACATTTTCGTCCACTTCTCTCTATTTGCATACGCCGCGATCATTTCGTCGTGTGTCAGGCGGTAGGACTCAAAGTCAGCAAGACACATATAGGGATCGGCAATGCCGTGTCCCGTCAGAAGATACGTCGCAATATCCGCAAAGGACTCACCCGCAAATCCGATTGCCAGGAAGTTGACTATTCTCTTAAGACGCTCATTATTGGAATAGAACTCGGCAGAACGGTATCCGCGCAGCCAAGTCTGCTCCACCTCGTCACTGGTAAGACCGAATATATACATATTGTCCTTACCTACCGCCTCAAGCATCTCGACGTTAGCTCCGTCAAGCGTACCTATGGTAATAGCACCGTTGATCATAAGCTTCATACAGCCCGTGCCGCTCGCCTCTTTACCCGCAAGCGAGATCTGCTCGGATATATCGGCAGACGGAATAAGTATTTCCGCCGTACTTACGTCGTAGTTTTCAAGGAACACAAGATTGAGCTTTTCCTTGATCCTCGGATGCTGGTCAATATCCTTGGAGATCATACAGAGCAGCTGAATGATGCGCTTTGCCATCTGATATCCGGGAGCTGCCTTTGCTCCGAAAATGAAGGTCTGCGGCTGAATATCGAGATCGGGATTATCGCGCAGGTCAAGGTATATGCCTATGATATTGAGCGCGTTAAGCAGCTGACGCTTATACTCGTGCAATCTCTTTATCTGAACGTCGAAAACAGAGTGAGTGTCTATCTTCTTGCCCGTCTTTTCATACAAGTGATTTGCGAATGCGATCTTGTTTTCGTGCTTTATGGAGCGAACTCTTTCAAGCACTGCGCGGTCGTCCGCAAATTTCGCGAAATTCGCAAGCTCCTCAGGATTGTGACGGTAGCCCGTACCGATGCAGTCGTCAAGCAAGCCCGCAAGCGCGGGGTTGGAGTAGCACAGCCAACGGCGATGCGCTATACCGTTAGTTACGTTTTCAAATCTGTCGGGATACATCTTGTAGAAATCCTTGAATATGGTTTCGGTCAGAATACCCGAGTGGAGCTTGGAAACGCCGTTTATTGAGTGAGATCCGATGACGGAAAGGTTAGCCATGCGTACCGAGCCGTAGCCCACAACGCTCATCTTGCTTATTCTCTGCCAGTTACCGGGGAATGCCTCCCACGCCTCTCGGCAGAATCTTTCGTTTATCTCTTTAACTATCGCGTAAATTCTGGGCAGCTTGAGGCGGAACAGATCCTCGTTCCAGGTTTCAAGCGCCTCGGGCATTACGGTATGGTTTGTATAAGAGCAAATCTTTACTACCTTATCCCAAGCAGCTTCCCAAGAGTAGAAATAATCGTCAACGAGTATTCTCATAAGCTCGGGGATACAGAGCGCAGGGTGAGTATCGTTGATGTGGATAGCCACCTTTTCCTCAAGATTATCAAGCGTGCCGTAAACTGCCATATGGTCGCGGATTATGCTCTGCACCGATGCAGACACGAGGAAATACTGCTGCGACAGGCGCAAAAGCTTTCCTTCGGTGTGGTTATCGGAGGGATAAAGCACCTTGGAGATGGTTTCCGCATTTGTGCTCTCCTCGATCGCCTTGGCATACTGTCCCTGACTGAACAGACGCATATTGAAGTTCTGAACGTTTCTTGCCTTCCAAAGACGGAGCTGGCTGACTGCGTTACTGTCTGCGCCCGATATCATCATATCGTAAGGAACTGCCTCGATCTCCTCGGCGTCCTCATATACGACAGTCATATGATTGTTTTCCCACTGCTCTCTTACGTGTCCGCCAAATCTGACGATAAAGGTGCGGTCAGTTCTCGGAACGAGCCATACCTCGCCACCGGGAAGCCATACGTCAGGCAACTCTGCCTGCATTCCGTCGATTATCATCTGCTTGAAAAGACCGTACTCG
>JAZRFU010000148.1:0-29398 GCA_045643865.1 Eubacteriales bacterium | reverse complement strand
TAATACACTAAATAATTATTGCATTGATCCGCCGCAAGCACTCGGTTTTAACACCGAGCTTTTGCGGCGGATCGGAGGTTTTATGGCAACTGATAAAATATTGCTTTGCGGATTTGCAGATGAGGCAGATCCTATGATAGACGGACAGATCAAAGCACTGTCCGAAAATGGAATTTCGCTTTTGGAGATACGAGGTGTAGACGGAAAAAATATAGCAGAGATCTCCTGCGATGAGGCGATTGCGGTAAAGGAAAAGCTGGATGCGGCAAATATAGCGGTTTGGTCACTCGGCTCTCCGATTGGAAAGATCAATATCAATGACGACTTTGATAAGGAGATCGAAAGATTAAGACACGTTCTCGATATAGGACGTATTCTCGGTGCTAAATGCATACGTTTGTTCAGCTTTTACGGAACGGACGGTAAGGAGGAATATTTCGTTGAGGTTTGCAGACGACTCCAAAAATACGTCGAGGTATGCTCGGAGTACGGTATAGTTCCTTGTCACGAGAATGAAAAGGGAATTTATGGCGATACGGCAGAGAAGTGCTTGTCAATACACAAGGCGGTATCGGGACTTAAATCGGTATTTGACCCTGCTAACTTCGTTCAGTGCGGTCAGAATACTCTCGAGGCGTGGGACATGCTTGAGGAATACGTCTATTACGGTCACATCAAGGACGCTGACGAGGAGGGAAATATTGTGCCCCCCGGACAGGGAATCGGTAACATTCCCGTATATCTTCCTAAGTTTGTTGAAAAAGGATGCAGAGTTCTTACTCTTGAGCCACACCTCGCTGAATTTGTCGGACTTGCAGGACTTGAGGAGGAAGACGCCAAGAGCAACGTTGGCAAAATGGAATTCGAAAACAATCGTGCTGCATTTGATTATGCGGTCAATTCTTTGAAGAAAATTGTGGAGGACGTTTTATATTGAAGCAGTTTAATCATCTCCCCTCACCAAAGGGAATGAGTAGAGAACAGATAATGGAGATGCTTATGCGTGAAGAGTACGGATATCTTCCCGAAGCCCCCGAATCTGTTGAAATAGTCAGCGAGAATATCAGTTGGGGTAACGATAGATTTTGCGCAAACAAAGCACAGCTTCTGGAGCTTGTTATGCAGTGCAATTTTAAGGACGGACGCACGTTCTCGTTCCCGTTCACCTATATGCGCCCCAAGAATCCCGATCATAAATATCCCTGCTTTGTACATATGAATTTTGACAGAGCAGTTCCCAATAAGTATCAGCCCGCAGAGGAGATACTTGATAACGGATTTGCGCTTATGTCTTTTAACCTCAGAGATATTACGTGCGATACCTCAAACGATTTTACTGACGGACTTTGCGGTGTAGTATTTCCGAACGGCAGAAATAATGATACCGATGCAGGTAAGCTTATTTTGTGGTCGTGGACTGCTATGAGAGTTATGGACTATATACAGACGCTTGATGAGCTGGATCACGATGAGATTTATGTCGTAGGTCATTCGCGACTCGGCAAGGCGGCACTTATTGCAGGCGCGCTTGATACGAGATTTGCGTGTGCTATATCCAACAATTCGGGCTGTGCTGGTGCGGCTATCGCCAGAGATAATACGGGAGAGACCGTAGAGGCAATAACCAGAGTATTTCCGCAGTGGTTCTGCAAGAATTACTTTAACTACGTCGAAAAAGAGGATACAATGCCTTTCGATCAGCATTTTCTGCTCGCCGCACTTGCGGGACGTCGCGTATATGTAGCGAGTGCTGTCGGAGATACGTGGGCTTGTCCTGAAAACGAATATATGTCGTGTGTATATGCAAGTCAATACTTTGAGGAAAACGGAGAGGTGGGTTTTGTTCATCCCGATAGAATGCCTGTTGTTGGCGATAGCTTCCACGAGGGCAATATTGGATATCACCTGCGTTCAGGAACGCATTATTTGAGTCGATATGACTGGAATGAATACTTTAAGTTTGTAAAGAAAGGCAAGAAATGAGGTAATTACTTATGATACTTGGTGCTCAATTATTCACTTTGCGTGATTACTGTAAAGACCTTGAGGGGCTTGAAAATACTATCAAAAAGGTTGCCGCTATGGGTTACCGTTCAATTCAGCTTTCGGGTGTTTGTGCATACGAGGGAGAGTGGGTAGCGGATGTATGTAAAAAATACGGTGTTACCGCAGATATTACACATTACGACTACAATAAGATAATCAACGAAACCGAGGATACGATCAAAAAGCATAGCGCGATGAATTGCAAGTGCATAGGAATCGGAGTCGGTCCTTTTGGTGAAGCGCATACAATAGAGGGACTTGAACAGTTTTATGAGCAGATTGCGCCTGTACTTCCCAAGATCACTGCCGCAGGGCATAAGTTTATGTATCACAATCACAACTGGGAATTCGTTAAGATAGGTGATAAGACCTTCCTCGATCTCGTGTGCGAGAAATTTGCGCCCGAGGAGTTCGGTATAACGCTTGATACATATTGGGTTCAGGCAGGAGGTGCCGATCCTGCGGCATGGATAAGAAAGCTTGCAGGCAGAGTGGATAGAATTCACTTTAAGGATATGGTATATTCTGCGGAGGACAAAAATATAAGAATTGCTCCTATCGGAGAAGGAAATATGAATTACGACGCTATTATCAAGGCATGTCTTGAAACGGGCGTCGAGATCGCTTACGTTGAATTGGATAATTGCTACGGCGCTGATCCTTTTGAATGTCTTAAGCGCAGCTACGACTATCTGAATTCTCGCTACGGATTGCAGTGAGATTACAGTCCCATACGGGACTTGGGAGAAAATCATGAAAAAAGTAAGACTTGGTATTATCGGAATGGGTAATATGGGCTCTCAGCACTATATGAACATTCTCAGCGGGAAATGCCCCGAGCTTGAGGTCGTTGCCGTATCCGATATAAATTCGGAGCGTTTAGAGTGGGCAAGGACGACAAATCTTGAGCATATGCTCAAGGATCCGACAGTGCCCGAGCTTAAGTTATTTGAAAACAGCTCCGAGCTGATAGCCAGCGGACTTGTTGATGCCATCATCGTCGCAACACCGCATTACAGTCACCCTGCGTATTCAATAGAGGCAATGAAGCATGGCTTGCACGTTATGTGTGAAAAGCCGGTCGGTGTATATATTGCTCAGGTACGTGAAATGATCGAGGAGGCAGACAAACACCCCGAATTGAAATTCGCCGCTATGTTTAATCAGCGCACCAACTGCCTTTATCGCAAGATCAAGGAGATAATGGATAGCGGAGAGCTTGGTGAAATGAGAAGAACAGTTTGGCTTATAACCAACTGGTACCGTTCTCAAGCTTATTACAATTCAAGTCCTTGGCGCGCCACGTGGGCAGGTGAGGGCGGCGGAGTACTGCTCAATCAGTGTCCGCATAATCTGGATCTTTGGCAGTGGATATGCGGTATGCCGAGCAAGGTGTACGCTAAGATCGGATTTGGTAAATGGCGCGATATAGAGGTCGACGATGACGTAATGGCTTGCGTTGAATATCCTAACGGAGCTACGGGAATGTTTGTAGCAGCCACAGCGGATATTCCGGGTAATAATCGCTTAGAAATAGTATGCGATAAAGGTACTATAATCTGCGATGCCAGCAGGGTTATGTTGCACAGATTAGAGATTTCTGAATCGCAGTTTTCTAAAATCAACAAAGAGCCGTATGCTTATCCTCATTCTACGAACGAGATCGTGGAAACCGACGGCAAAAATGAGCAGCATATCGGAGTGCTTAACGCCTTTGCGGCGGCAATTTTAAGAGATGAGCCGCTGGTGGCTGACGGGCGTGAGGGTATAAATTCGCTTATGATTTCCAACGCTATGCACTTATCTGCATGGACAAATAGGGAAGTGGATATACCGTTTAACGAGGACCAGCACTATGCACTTCTTGAGGAGCGCATAAGATCGTCAAAAGCAAAATCGGACGTCAAATACGTATTTTCCGAATTTAATAAAACACATAGTAAAATCTTATAATCATTAATATTAATCAAGGAGATCAAGAAAATGAGAAAAGTAAAATTGGGTATAATCGGAATGGGAAACATGGGATCCCAGCACGCAACGGGAATATGGAATTTGCCTACCAGCGAGCTTGAGGTCAGCGCAGTAGCAGATATAAATCCTGACCGTCTTGAATGGACAAAAAATGCGGCGGCTGAAGCTCAGAGCAAGAATCCCGAGCGCAATATCCCTGTACCCGCTACATTTACCGATGCATCTGAAATGATCAAAAGCGGACTTTGCGAGGCAGTTATTGTCGCAACTCCTCACTACGATCACCCAAGATATGCAATAGAGGCACTTCAGTGCGGATTGCACGTTATGTGTGAAAAGCCCGCAGGAGTTTATACAGCTCAGGTCAGAGAGATGATGGCGGAGGCGGACAAGCATCCCGAGCTTAAATTCGGCATGATGTTTAACCAGCGCACCAACTGTGTATATAGAAAAATGCGTGAGATAATTCAAAGCGGCGAGCTTGGTGAAATAAGAAGAACCAGCTGGATTATAACTAACTGGTACCGTCCGCAGGCATATTATAATTCCGGCACGTGGCGCGCTACGTGGTCGGGAGAGGGCGGAGGAGTGCTGCTCAATCAGGCACCTCATAATCTTGACCTTTGGCAGTGGATCTGCGGAATGCCTTGCAGAATAGATGCCAAGGTTCATAACGGTAAGTGGCACGATATAGAGGTCGAAGATGACGTAACCGCATACGTAGAGTATCCCAACGGTGCTACGGGTACGTTTATAACAACCACCGGTGATGCGCCCGGTGCAAACAGATTTGAGATAGTTTGCGACGGCGGTACGCTTATTTGCGAAAATGACCAGTTAGTCATGAAAAAGCTGGGCATGTTCGAAAGTGAGCACACCAAAGTAAATAAAGAGCTGTTTGCAGGTCCTTCTTGTGAAACCATCCATGTTGAAACAGACGGCAAGAATCCTCAGCACGAGGGTGTGCGCGAAGCATTCGCGGCAGCTATATTACGTAACGAGCCGATGATCGCGGACGGACGCGAGGGCATCAACGGTCTTACGATTTCCAATGCGATGCATTTGTCTGCATGGACTAATAAGACGATAGAGCTTCCGCTTGATGAAAATCTTTTCTATGAGTTGCTCATGGAGAGAGTAAAGACATCAAGACGTAAGGAAAACGTTGTATCCGTGGTTGCAGATCTTTCGGGAACGTATAACTCCTGATCGGCGAAACATAACTGTAAAAATTGCACACCGCATGAAACGGCTTGTGCAATTTTATGAAATTCATTCACGATGGCACAAAAAGAGGAAACCGATATTGAAAAAATCAATATCGGTTTGCTGTCATATATGTAAAAGTGCTTTTTAGCGCAATTTTTAGGTGATAAGGTTGCTTAATTTAAGCAAAACTCGTCAAAATGCGCCTAAAAGGGACATATTTGCCCATAAATATAAAATTATACAAAAACAAAATTTTGTATAATTTGGGGCATTAAAAAATGCCCCAAATTAGAGTTTTTTGGATTTTTGATCAACAATGCCGAGCTTTATGACTTATTGTCTTGTGTTCTTATGCACTTGATGATTGCTATTGCACAGCTATTTTATCGTGACACAAATATTTTTTCTTGGTTGCTTCACCGCCGCGTATGTGTCGCTCCTCTTTATTCTTTTCAAGTACGCTTTTGACATCTAAATACAAGGATTTGTTTATATATTTCAACGTTTGAGTTACGTCTTTATGTACCGTGCTTTTACTGATTCCAAATCTTGTTGCCGTTGCGCGTACCGTTGTATTATTTTCCACTATGTACAGCCCTAGTACCACGCATCTTTCTTTTCCGGATGCCAAATACATCATACCAATACCTCGTTATTAATTATTACAGTTACAATTAATAATATGATTGGCACGGCGTACATATTATTTATTTTCACTGATTTTGACAATTATTTCTTATTTTACAAGGATTACTATATGAATAACAATTTTGTTGACACCATTTTATCCAATGATTACGACGTTTTTGAAGGCATGACCTCTATATCTGCCGTCATCAACTCCATTATCGATGCTACAAGCGACAGACGCATATTAAAGGTTCTCTTTGATGCCAAACGAGCCGAACAAAAAGCTCGAGAGCTTAAATTCCTTGAATATAAGGCGCGCGAGCTTAATTTTGAACTTATACCTTCCTCATCAGAGGATATATCTGCCTTGACTAAAGGACAGACTCACGGTGGGATTGTTGCGATTTGTTCTAAACGAAGCTTCCCTGATCTGAATGTTAATTTTTTAACAAGCGGAAATTTCTTTGTTTTAATAGAGGGTGTTGAGGATCCGTATAACTTTGGATATTCGGTTCGTTCACTTTATGCCGCAGGAGTTGACGGCATAGTTCTGCCTCCGCGTAACTGGCTTGAGCTTTCGGGAACTGTTGCTAAATCCAGCGCGGGTACAACCGAGCTTGCCCGCATGGCTATTGCAGAACCTGAGGAAGCGGTAAAGCTCTTTAAGGATAATGGATTTAAGATAGTGTGCGCCGGAATACGCGACTCGGTATCTCTTTACGAATATGATTTTGACCAGCCCGTTTTACTTGTAGTTGGCGGTGAAAAGCGAGGAATATCGAGAAAGATATTTGATATGGCAGATGCTACGGTGCGCATAGATTACGGTCGTAATTTTATGGGTTCTCTTCCCTCTGCTTCGGCTATCTCCGTGCTCGCTTTTGAAATTTTGAGACAAAAATCCAAGAAAAATACTTAAATTAACAAAAAAGTTGATTTTTGTTGAAATATACGTATAGACAAATTTAATTTTAATGGTATAATTATGTATGTTGGAAATGGGGGTGACGATATGAGCAGAAAAATTGCATTTATCGGTGTCGGAAACATGGCAAATGCTATAATTTCGGGAATTATATCCTGCGGCAATAGTAATGTTGCTTGTAAAGATATAATTTTGTATAACCGTCATCGCGAAAAGATAGCCAAATATGAATCCTGTGGAATGTATATTGCTGATTCCGTATATGATGCCGTAGAACGCGCGGACTGTGTCATTCTTGCTGTCAAGCCCCAGAATTTTTCCGATATTCTTCCGCTCATAGCAGAGGTTCCCGGCTCCGCTGACAAGCTGATCGTCAGCATAGCAGCGGGAGTCAGCATACAAACGATCTCGGAGGCGATAAATTCCTCTCGCGTAGTGCGTGTTATGCCTAATACGCCTATGACGGTAGGTAAAGGCGTCAGCGCCATATGCAGAAGTCAGGGCGTGTTTGATGATGAGTTTGAATTTGTGGCGGGTATTTTTAAGGCATCTGGCGATGTGATAGCAATAAGTGAGAACGAAATGAATCGCATAATATCTGTAACCGGATCGTCACCTGCATACGTATTTATGTTTATAAAGGCGATATACAACGGAGCTATCGAGCAAGGACTCCTGCATACAGATGACGTTGACGGCGGACTTTCGGAACGCGAGCTTTTGGATGCTGTTTGCAATACTGTTATAGGTGCTGCCGAGCTTTTGAAGCAAGGAAATAAAACGCCTGATGAGCAGATAAATATGGTGTGCAGTAAAGGTGGAACTACGGAAAAAGCTGTAGAACATCTCTCAAAATGCGATTTTGAGGGCATTATATCGGATGCTATGAAGAAATGCACAGAGCGTGCTGACGAGCTTTCACGCGGTCAGTAAATACGAATTTAACTATAACAAGAAAAGGATTTTTAACGGTTGAATATGCTTGATAATAAAAAGAAATTCAAATTGTTTGATATGAATCGCGACGGTAAAGGTGTCGAACCCGGTGAGGACACCACACCGAATCTTAAATTCTTCTTCAAGCAGCTTTGGAGAAAGCTATCAAAGATAGTTTCGCTTAATATTATGATGATATTCCAGATAATACCCATCATAATATCCCTGTATCTTTACTTTATTGCGTCCCCCAATACCCCATCGCAATATTATCCCGAATACGCCGCGCTGTTTGGCATTGGACAGACGTCGTCAAATGCGGTTAATTTTGTTAATATAGGTCCGCTTTCATTCCAGTTCCCTTTCCCTGCTTATGATACCTACATATATTGGGTAATAGGAATACTTGCGGTGATTTTGTTTTTGACTTACGGTTGGCAAAAGGTAGGAGCTGTTTACGTTACTCGGGGACTTGTGCGCGGAGATAGCGTTTTCGTTTTCTCGGATTTCTTCTATGCTATCAAAAAGAACTGGAAGCAGGGCTTGCTTCTCGGTATGATCGATTGCATTATTATGGCAGTTTTAGGATATGATTTCTATTTTTTCCTTACGTCCGAGCCGACGGAGCTGACCAATTTTATGTACGTCATGACGATTGCCCTGATAATACTTTACGCGCTCTTCCGTTCTTACACATATCTTATGATAATCACCTTCAATATCAAGCTTGGTAAGGTGTTCAAGAACGCGCTTATATTTACCGTGCTTGGCATTAAGCGCAACGTTATGATGCTTATAGGGCTTGCCGTGGTAACGGCTATTGCAGTAGTACCGATAGTGCTTCTCTTGCCCGTAGGACTTGGCGTGGCGATCGTGCTGCCCTTGATATATTATCTTGGAGTGTGCGAATTTATAAGTGTGTATGCGGCATATCCCGTAATCAAAAAGTATATGATAGATCCCGTGCCGACAAAGCAAGGTGCGGCCGACCAAGAATAAATGAAATTCCCCGTAAGATTTGTCTTACGGGGAGTTTTTTGCATCCAGACCGATCAGTTCACTTACAACGACAAACCTATACCCCTTTTCAAGCAACACGGGGATAAAAAGCTTGAGCGCGGAGGGCGTGGGACTGTTATAGCCAATATAATCGTGCATGAGGATTATATCTCCTGAGGATATATCGTTAATAACGGTTTTGGCGATGTTATCTGGAGAATTGTGCGCCCAATCCAGCGTATCTATATCCCACAGTATCACCTTGTAATCAAGTGCTCGCAGTACCTGACGCACATCGGCATCTATCATTCCCTCAGGAGGACGAAAAAGCTTGGTTTTATAGTCGGTAAGACCGTATATGGCGGATTCGCATTTTTCAACCTCAAGGCGCAGCGTTTCTGAATTAAGACAGGAAACGTGAGGGTGAGTATAGGTGTGATTGCCTATCTCGTGTCCGTGCTCAATAATCTCCGCCATCGTTTCAGGATAATTTACCGCATTTATTCCGATAGTGAAAAAAGTGGCTTTTATATTGTATTGTTCAAGTATTTCGAGTATTTGGGGAGTGTAACGTGGGTGCGGTCCGTCATCAAATGTCAGTGCTATTTTCATGGAGCTGTTCTTATTGCTGTGATAAATATCCGCGTCGGTGTCAGATTTTTCACTTGCGCTTATAGGCGAACAAAGACAAATGATATTGAATATTAACGATACGGTCAGCCATAAAGCCGCCCCCTTTTTTATTTTCATCGCTTTGTACCTAGCTCGTCAAGAGAGCCAAATCGGAATCCCTGCGCCTTCAATTCGCGAATAACGTCACCAAGTATCTGTGCGTTGGTTGCAGAAGTGGGGTGAAGCAGCATGATTTCGCCATTGTGAATATTGGACAGTATCTTGCTTTTAGCTTTTTCGGTACTCATTTGCGAGGAGTTATCCCAATCGGCATAGGCAAAGCTCCAGAATACCGTCTTGTATCCAAGCTCGCTGGCATATTGAATGCTTGCGCGGTCAAATTTGCCCTCGGGCGGACGGTAATATTTTGCCATACTATATCCTGTGCGTTTAAGACAAAAATCCTCTATTTTCTCAAGCTCGGTTTTAAATTCTTCTTGGGTTTTGTTTATCATAGGTCGGTGGGAAAAAGTATGGTTGCACACAAGATGTCCCTCTTCAAACATTCGCGTGACAAGCTCGGTGTTTTTGTCTATGAGGTTGCCGAGAATAAAGAATGCTCCGCACACCTGCTCTTCTTTGAGAATATCCAGCGTTTTAGCGACGTTTCCGTTCTCGTATCCCGCATCAAAGGTCAGGTATATGACCTTATCATCGCAATCATCTCCGTGCGCGCGATCAATATAAAATCCACTGAATTCCTCAATGAACACTATATCCGGATCAGCTGACGGTTGCAGATGATCCTTTCTGTGAACGCAATACCAGTTATATATTCCACCGGCACTCGCGGACAAGGCAAATATGGAGATGAGCGAACAAATAACAAGTATTAATGCCATTATTTTTATTTGAAATTTTCTCATAACAACTTGCTCCTTTCGATATTATTGTTCGCATAAGAAGCAGATTTATCGCAATTAAAAAATGTAAAAGCGTCCAAAAAACTTTCATTGTGATATTAATAAAATTTCACTGCAACAATACGTGTACAGCACCGTAAAATGTTATAAAATTTGTCAAAAAATCAAATTTCCGTATTGACTTTTTTATCGGCAAGTATTAAAATATTAATAGAAGCTTATTGATTTTTAAGGAGATATTTATGTTGGATAAGGCATTGTTAGGATTAGCAATCGGAGCATTGTGCGGCCTTATTCCGTTGGCATTTGGCTTTCTGACAAAGCATAGGATTTTAGGAATTATCGGAATGACTGTAACGTCGGCTTTTGGAGTTATTTTTGCCGTGTTGGAAAAAAGTCCATTTACTGCTATGAGCGTTGCACTTGCATTTTTGATATTTAATTTTGCCAGCAATAAGCACAAGAATAATCACCATCATCACGATTATCATGATGATGATATTTATGATGACGGTCATATATAGGAGCATATCTTTTGGGATATGCTCTTTATTATTGTCAAAAAACAAAATAAATTGCAAAAAGGTATATACAAAAAACTGTATATATGTTATAATAATATATTGGATAGTAATTTATATGTACGGAGATGTAATATGTCGAATAATAAGTACAGATCAAATCAAAATTTTAAGGATAATAAAAACAAAAGGAACGATAGTAAGCGCGATTTCCGCGAGGAGCGCAAAAGCGTGTCCAGCCCCCGAAACATCAAATATTCAGCCAACGATACTCACGAGCGCGAGGAGGATACAGGTCTCGTTATTGGAAGAAATGCGGTGCGTGAGCTTTTGAAATCGGAGCGAGAGATAGATAAGATACTTGTTCAGCGCGGAGAACGCGAGGGCTCCATTGTCGTTCTTGTAGCAATGGCAGTGGAACGCGGAATCCCGATAGTTGAGACCGATAAGGGCAAGCTCGACGCTATGACGGGATTTGTTCCCCATCAGGGTATCGTCGCAATGGCATCCGAAAAGGAATATTGTACGGTTGACGATATTCTTAAAATTGCAGAGGAGCGCGGCGAAGCACCGATGATAGTAATAGCGGACGGAATTACCGATCCGTATAATCTTGGCGCGCTTATAAGATGCGCAGAGGGCGCAGGAGCGCATGGACTTATAATCCCTAAAAGACGCTCTACAGGTCTTACTCCCCTGGTGTCAAAATCTTCCGCAGGCGCAATAGAGTATCTTGCGGTTGCAAAGGTGGCAAACATATCGAATACCATCAGATACTTAAAGGAAAAGGGCGTTTGGATATTTGCCGCTGAAGCAGGCGGAAAGCCCTATTATGAAACCGATTTTAAGGGAGCTTGTGCTCTTGTGTTCGGTAGCGAAGGAAACGGAGTATCCCAGATAGTTATAGACAATTGCGACGTTATGACCTCTATCCCTATGTATGGACACGTCAATTCGTTTAACGTATCTACTGCGGCATCTGTAATTCTTTGCGAGGTTGCACGTCAGAATCGTTCTTGAAAATATTATCATTCAAATCAAGATTAAAGGAGGATCAAAATGGGTAAGCGTAAAAAGCAAAACGAGCTTGATGCCATTTTGGAACAACTTAAAAAATCATACGGAGCGGACGTTGATGCCGATCTTGAGGATTCCCTTTTGGAGTCCGAGGAGTCGGAAAGAGATGACGAGCTTAGCTCCGTTCTTGAGCGTATCTTCCTTGAAAACGACGTGAATGATTATGCACAGAATGACGAGGAGGAAGGTCAGGAAATAGATATCGTTGAGAATACGGTCGCAGATGATGCTAACGCTAAAACGGAGATTGACACAGAACCTGTCGAGGAGCTGAGTGGTGATATAACCGCTGATCCTGCTCCCGTTCAGAGCGGCGAAAATGAAGCAGTAGCAGTAGCTACCGCCGCGACATTGGAAAATGATGCAAGCTCCAATCAGGATGAGGAGCAGCGCGTTGACGATATTCTCAGTAAGATGTTCCCTGCTGCAAACACAAGCACGAATAGCTCGGATTCATCAAACAAGGATATTGAGCAAAATAAGTCCGACAATGCTGTTTGGGTTGACGTGCTTTCTAATCGCGAGGACGCTGCGGTTGAGAGCGGAGTTATGTCGTATGAAGATGATGAGACGGTTTATGATGACGCTCTCTCTGAGAATGTGGAAAATGACGAGATCGTGGAATCTGTTCCGGGACAGATGACTATAGATCAGCTTATTGAGTCGTTCAAAACAGACGAATTTAACGTATGTGCCGTTGAGAAAATCGAAGCTCTTGACGCCTATGACGAGGAGAGCATTAAGATAGAATATGATGAAGCCGAGGAGCTTTATCCTGAATCGGAAGATATAGAATTCGAGGATATTGATAATATTGAGGATATTGAGGATATTGAGGATGAAGAGGAGATCTACATTCCCCGTTTGATTCTTAATCAAGACGAATATCAATTCGATCCCTTACAGCAAAATTTGGGAGAGATGGCATTTTTGAAGCCGAATCCCGATATAGACTATGAGGAGCCGACTGTAGTGGAATATGAAAAAGCCAAGCAGGACAAAAGTGTGGTCAATACGCTTGACAATAATGATATTTCCCTTTTACTTAAATTTGGATACGATGAAGAAGTAAAGACTCAGGTTGGAAATGAAAGAACTCAAAAAATCCGATTTGATAAGGACGTATCGGAAACTCCCCAAATCCATAGACAGCCCTACGGATTCTGCGGAAAGGAAATATCCGATAGAACGCAGATTAAGAAGATTGCCAATAAATATAAGTCCGACAAAAAGGCGCTCATGATATCAAGTATAGCTATATCTGCAATCGCACTTATTTATGTCGTTTTGACGGTGATATTCCACGTGTCTTCATATAAGAGCATTGAATATTCGACCATGCTGCTTCTTGAATTTATTGCAGTGGCGATAACGTCAACATTACTTGGCAAAAAGCTGCTTGCAGGTCTTGCAAGCATCACGAGATTCGAGGCGGATATTTATACTGTATTGGCTTATATTATAGGTGAATATTTCCTTTACAACATAGTAACGCTCATTATATATGCCGCTAATCCCGCATTGTTTAACGGTATATCACTTATGTCGTTCGGTAGCATAGTGCTCATATATGCGGCAATTACCGTATTGAGTGAGTTCTTGGATTGCTCACGCGAGGCAGGCGTGTTTGGTATGATGGTGTCGGCGGACAGCTTCTATACCGTTGAAAAGCAATCATCCCCTGACGTTAAAGTGTCCGATCAAGGAAAACGAATAATGTCAGGACAGTCTCAAAATAACACATACAAGGTTATGAAGACGGGACTTATAAGCGGATACTTCAAGAAGATCGCAAGTCGCCACTCCACCAATATTAATCTGGTTTATATATTTGGTGTGGTTCCTGTATTTTCGATGCTGGTGGGCTGCTTTGCCGCAATAGCGGGAGAAAACATTATATACGGAATATATTCCATGGTCATATCTTCCCTGCTTTGTATTCCTATCTCGTACGTTTTCGTTGCACCCTTCATCGAATACATGATATCTCTGAAGCTTAAAAAATCCAATTCCGCATTCGTAGGATACGGAGCGGAGGAAACGTATAAATCCGTAAGCACGGTGGTATTTTCAGATAATGATGCAATTGAAATAAGCTCATATACAGAAATAAATCCCAATAAGTCTGCATCGGATTCTAAAAAATGGGTGGAGCTATCGTGTGAGGTATTCAAGGCATTGGGAGGACCGCTTGGCAAGATATACGATGATAAGTGCGGAGAAAAAAGCGTAAACAGTGACTTGATCATAAACTCAATATCGGATAATGGAATCGATATTTATTTCAAGTCATCTGCCAATATACTCATGGGTGACCGTCAGTATATGCTTTCGCGCAATATCAAGGTGAAAACCGATACAAGCTTAACTACGGCGGTCAAGGGTGCTGATAAATCGGTAATATACGTTGCCTTTGACGGTCAGCCGCAGGTGGCATTTATTATCAACAGTAAGATAAAATCCAACTTTATAGATACGGTAGCAAAGCTTAACGCAAGTGATATAAGAGTGCTTGTAAGCTCGTATGAGCCGCAGATAAACGACTTGTATTTTGAACAAAACAAAATGGATAACTGCCATATGATAAGCACTCTCAAGCCGACAACGTATGACAGCAGCGAATGTCGCCGTATATGTGACGGAGCTATAATTGCCCGTGATATAGACGGAATTGTGTCTGCCATCGCCGAGAGCGGAAATATCGTAAGAGATAGAAAAAGGGCGGCAAGGATTAACGTTGCGGTTATGGTTGTTGGATTTGTATGGGCGTTCTTGCTCGCATTTTTCATGAGTGTTCGCATAGAGTCGCCTGCCGTTGATCTTGTAAGAGATCACATTGTCGCTATATTCTATACCCTTATGGTTATAGGACTGATTCCCGCGGCAATATACACTCTTAAAATGTATAAAAAAATAAGCCGCAAGGCATAAGGATGTTTTATTAATGAATGAACAGTTTAATTCAATATTGAAGCAGGTATCAAAGCCCGGAAGATATTCGGGCGGTGAATACGGCCAGATAATAAAGGATAAATCGAATATCAAGGCGAGATTTGCTTTTGCTTTCCCTGATACATACGAAATTGGAATGTCAAATCTCGGCGTGAAAATTCTTTACGAGTGTCTTAACCGCGAGGAAGACATCTGGTGCGAGCGCGTGTATGATCCGTGGGTGGATATGCAGGAGAAAATGAAGGAGAACGGTATGCTCCTTTGGGCGCACGAGAGCAAGGATGAGGTAAAGAATTTTGACTTTATGGGATTTACCCTTCAGTATGAAATGTCATATACAAACGTTCTCAATATGCTGGAGCTTTCGGGCATACCGTTGCGATCCGCCGATCGCGGAGAGGAGTTCCCTATTATAATAGGTGGAGGTCCTTGCGCATATAACCCTGAGCCCGTAGCAGATTTCTTTGATCTTTTCAATATCGGCGAGGGTGAGAGCTTGCTGGTTGAGATAGTGCGCTTGTATATCAAAATGAAAGATGAAAACAGATATACAAAGGCGGAATTTCTGCACGAGGCGGCAAGAACTATAAGTGGAGTTTACGTTCCGTCGCTGTATAACGTGGAATATAACAAGGACGGAACAATAAAGGCATACGTCCCGATATACGACGACATTCCCACAAAAATAACCAAGAGAATAGTCGAGGATCTTGATACTGCGATATTTCCTAACTATGCTATAATGCCCTATACGGAGGTCGTTCATGACCGCATTGTGCTTGAGGTATTCAGAGGTTGTATTCGCGGATGCCGTTTCTGTCAGGCGGGTATTATATACCGCCCTGTGAGAGAAAAAACTCCCGACGTTCTCAACGAGCAGGCAAAATGCATATTTGAAAACACGGGATACGAGGAAATTTCGCTATCTTCGCTTTCTATAAGCGATTATACGGGGCTTCCCGAGCTTACGGACAAGCTTCTGGAGTGGACAAGTGATAATATGGTAAGCTTTTCTCTGCCCTCGCTTAGAGTGGATAGCTTTACCAAAGAGCTTATGGAAAAGGTATCCTCTGTTCGCAGCTCGTCGCTTACATTTGCGCCCGAGGCGGGAACGCAGAGATTGCGTGACGTTATAAATAAAAACGTGCGCGAGGACGACCTTATGAGAGCGGTAACGGTGGCATTTGACGCTGGTAAAACGCAGGTCAAGCTGTATTTTATGCAGGGCTTGCCTACTGAAACCGATGAGGATCTGGCGGCTATCCCAGGACTTGCCAAAAAGGTCATAGAGGCGTTCTACGCTAATCCTAATCGAAACCGCAATAAAGCGCCTCAGGTCACTTTCAGCGTTTCCCCGTTTATTCCCAAGCCCTTTACACCGTTCCAGTGGGAGCCACAGGATACGCTTGACGTTATTAAGAAAAAGCAAGAGTTTGTTGGCGAATGTGTCAACGATAAAAAGATCAAATATCAGCATCACGATCCTGAAATATGTACTATTGAGGCGGTGTTGGCACGAGGCGACAGACGCTTGTGCGATGCACTGGAGATCGCTTGCTGTGAGGGCTTCAAATTTGACGCGTGGAGCGAAAACTTTGATTATAACAGATGGATGTCGGTATTTAGGAAAGCAGGCGTAGATCCCGCTTTTTACGCCAACAGACGCTATTCATACGATGAGGTTCTGCCTTGGGATATAATCGACTGCGGCGTTGATAAGGAATTCTTGATAAGAGAGAGCAAAAAGGCGCATGACGAGATCACAACGCCCAATTGTCGCGAAAAATGCTCGGGATGCGGAGCGAATAAGCTTGGAGGTGAAAGAACGTGCTGTCCGAAAAGAAAGTAAATCCGGGCGAAGCCAAGCGCGCCCTGCCGATGTTGGACACGCCGATAACCGTGCGAATAAAGTTTTGCAAGGTAGGTAACCTGCAGTTTGTGTCGCACCTGGATCTTCAAAGAACGTTCCATCGTGTATTGGTTCGCGCCAATATTCCTATGTGGTACACCAAGGGCTTTAATCCCCATGCAAAGCTGGTATTCGGCATGCCGTTGTCAGTAGGCACCGAGAGCGTGTGCGAAATGGCAGACCTGAAGATAGAAAGGAAAATATCCTTAGACGATATAAAGAATCAGCTTAACGAGCAGCTTACGGACGAGATGTATGTCATAGACGCATATTATCCCACAACAAAATTTGCCGATATTGCTTATGCAGATTATACCGTTACGCTCAAATCCGAAAAGATAAATTCGGAGATAGTGCCGTTGGCGCAAAAGCTGTTCTCTGCTCCCGTTATGATGCTCAAGCGCTCTAAATCGGGAGAAAAAGAGGTCGATATAACGTCGTTTATAAAGAACATTGATTTTATGGCCGAGGACGGACAACTGACAGTCAATACGGTGCTGTCCGCAGGAAGCACGGAAAATCTTAATCCCGAATACGTGGTTACTGCAATTAAGACGCTTTGCGATATGAGCGATCTCACATATACAATTATGAGAAATAAGGTTTATGACAAATACCTTATTGAGTTTAAGTGATCTGTAAAAATATTTAAGCCGCCAAGGGCGGCAGATTGGAGTTATATATGGCAATCAAAATGAGAGTACTTTGCTACCCCGAAAACAACAAGAAGCTTATGACCATCGCCAATATGATCAAGGCAGAATACGATCTCAACGTAAACTCCGTTGACAGAATTCCTCCCGCATATTCGTGCGACAAGGAGCGCCTCGTTATTTTGGCTACGCAGATCAAGGGCGGTCTTCCCGACAACTACCGTCTGTTTGTCCGTGAGCTTACGCGCGCAAGAGCAGCTAACGTTGCTATTATCGCGGCAGGCGACGATGCAAGCGTTGAGCAGACCAAGGCGTTGCTTGCAGAAGCAGGCACAAACGTTATACAGGACGTTCATAAGGTAAAGATCGGTCTTTTCAATACCAAGGTTACCGATGAAGAAAAGGCAGATGCTCTTGCTTGGGTAAAAAAGGCAATAGAATCCCTCAACTGATAAAAATAACGGCAGATGCAAACGCATCTGCCGTTATTTTTATCAGAATACCTTGGGAGAAACGTAAGAATCTCTGTCCTCGGTATATTTTGTGAAATTCTCCATTATAAGAGCAACGACCTCTTCGGGAGTGCGGTTGGTGGTGTCAATAACAACGTCGAAATTATTATAATCGTAGTAATCCACACCGTAGATCTCCTTGAAGCGTTCGCGCTCTATTCGGCTTCGTTCAACCAGCTTTTCGCAGGCATCGTTTACGTCAACGTAACGTTCCTCTTCTCCGCGTTGATTTTTGATAACACGATTAGCCGCCTCCATGGCATCTATAGTAAGGAAAATTTTGAACGTATTGAGGGCAAAATGCCAAGCCATTCTGGAGTCAAATATCATATTGTCGTCCTTGTGCTCAATTGACATTTTGGTGACAGTATCGTCTATATCCTTGTCGAGATTGGGATTTTCGTCCATTCTCTGATTTAATTCAAGCGTAGTTATTCCAAGACGGCGAGCATATTCACGCTGGATAGCGCCCGTGCTGAATATCTGAAATCCGTAGCGCTCCTTCATTATATTGCATACAGTTGATTTACCGCTTCCAAGTCGTCCTGTAATAGATATTAACATTTTTTACCGTTCCTCCGCTTTATGCGTATTTATGATAATGTATACGTCGCTAAATAAATAATCCGACTTTTCTAAAAATCCAATTTGATTTCGGAAAAAGTCGGATTATCTGTTATTTATCACTCGCCGGCACCACAAAGAATGAGTGTGAACTCTGCACCGTCTATGACCTTTGTTTCGCTCATTTTTCCGTCGCTGAGATTCTTGTTGATCTGTTCCAAGCTAAGATTGATAGCAGGATTTTCCTTGAGGAACAAATTGCCATCTTTATCTTCGTCTATATTGGTAACAAATCCCCAATATTCACCGTTCTTTTTGTCTGCCTTCATACCGCCCACCTGAGTGAGAGTATTGGTCTTATCTATTTTGCATACCCAGTTTTGTACAACGGAAAGATATGCTTCAACAACGTTAAGCATTGTGGGCTCTGCATGGCCTTTGTATTTATAGTTGAGTGCCTCGACAACTGTTCTTCCGCTTTGATCCTTTATCTGAAAAGAAACGGTGACCTCATAAAAATCACGTTCAGGAACGTCAATATCGGAACCGTCGCCCTCCTCGCATGCCATCAACGGACAGCAGATCATGATCAAAATCAACAGCACCGAAATAATTCTGATAGATTTCATTTTTTAGTCCTCCGTAAACGCAAATAACTTCAATAATATAATAAATTATACAACACATTACATTATTTGTCAATAGTTATTTTTATAAACAATTGGAAAAACAAGGGCTGATTAACTTAATTATGCATAAATACGGATATATTCATAAACACTATGTAGAACAGCCATAAAACATACGCGCTGATGATAAGCGGCGGAGCGGATACGGATAAATTATACCAATTGAAAGCGCATATTATATTGCATATCAGTGCTCCTATCGCCAATAAGAGTGATATGAACAAAAACTCCTCAAAAAAGAACGTATGATACCACAGTATTCCAAGGAAAAATGATGAAATGAAAAAAAGTCCACCGCGCAATGCATGTATTTGAGAAGACGCGCCGTGGGAGCATGAAGCTTCCGAAATAACACTACCTGCGGCTAATCCTATTAAAAATGCCCACGCCACAGACAATAGGTTGAATATCCATATTGGCGGTATTATATCGCAGCCATCAAGCTTATGAATAGTATCAAAGGGAGCTCCCGATACGATCCTGCTTATTGCGCTGAATGCAGCGCATGTCGCACCGCATATAAGTGACGTTAAATTTAATAAGCGAGCGTTCTCTTTCATTATTCCCCTCCGACTTATAATAAAATATACTGTGCTGACTTAAATCAACACAGTATATGATGGCATAATTTCATTTATTCTATTGTACAAACCAGCCAATATCCCAGTCTGAATCTGATTCATCAGGTTTTGGTGATTGCCCTGTTTTAGCGTTGTAGGTTAACTGACCGATCGTGCTGGGGACCGTAAATTTTTGTTTGAAGCCGTCACCCTTGATGGCGTATATTTTTTGTATTACCTCGTCCCAAACCGTGACTGCAAAGTTACCGCCAAACTCGTATAAAGAGCGCGGATATTCATGTCCAAACCATACGCCTGCTAAAAGATCCGGAGTATATCCGATAAAGTATCTGTCGCAGTTGTTTTGCGTGGTGCCCGTCTTCCCCGCTACCTCGCATCTTTTTGTAAGACTTATTTTTCGGCTTGCGGTGCCCGTTTCAACGACGGCTTGAAGCAGCTTTGTCATGATTGCCGCATTTTCCGAGGAAATTGCGTATTCCTGCTTCAAAGGGTTGTCAAGTATGATTCGCCCCTCCGAGTCGGTCACCTTGTAATAAGACCGTGATTTGCTTGCCACACCCTCGGCAAAGATAGAATATGCCGCTGTCAGATCGCGCAGGGTTATACCGCTTGAATGTTGGCCGAGAGCTAACGATGCCTCTCCCATATCCTTTTCGGGATTAAGATTTTTAATATTAAGCTTTCGTGTCAGAAAATCAAAGGATTGCTGTCGCCCATGCATATTCAAAACCTTTACAGCCACAGTATTTAGTGAATGTTCTATGGCGTATTTTACGGTAACGTCACCGACATATTTGTTGTTGGCATTAGATGGCCATGCTTTTGAGGAATTTGTGGCTTCCCTGACGGGACTGTCGCACACTATACTTGACCAATTGATAAGTCCGTTTTCAATTGCGGGAGCATATACGGAAAGTGGCTTTATCGCAGATCCGGACGGACGTTTTGAATCCGTTGCATAATTTTGTATTCGATTGCCTCCCTTTTTCCCGATCGCACCAGCAACGCCTAAAATATCAGAGGTGTACGGGTCTACAATTATCATAGACGATTGCGGCATTTCACCGTTTGAATCTATTGGGAAATTATATTCGTTTGAGAAATATTTATCTAAAATACCCTGTATACCATGGTCCATAGCGGTATATATTCTATATCCGCCACGATATAGCATAAGAGAGGCATTTTCCCGAGACATACCGTATTTTTTACACAGATCGTCTATAACGTCATTTATAACCATGTCTATATACCACGAATTTACGTGATCGGACGATTTTACATTGGAAATATTGAGCTTTATAGGGGTATTTACGGCTTCGTTGTAATCGTATTCATTTATATATCCTTGCTCCAACATGCACCGAAGTATAAGATTTCGGCGGTGTGTATTATTCTGCGGATACCTGCTTGGATCGTATATGGTCGGATTGTTTGTAATGGCGGCTATCGTGGCGCACTCGTCAAGCGTGAGCTGATCGGGAGATTTGGAGTAAAAATATTCTGCCGCCGCGCCTATTCCACGGCACCCGTGAGATAGATTTATTATATTTAGATACATTTCCATTATCTGTGTTTTGTCGTATCGCTTTTCTACGTCCATTGCCGCAAACGCCTCGGATAGCTTACGAGACACAGAGAAATTATCGTTGCCCGTGATGTTTTTTACCAATTGCTGTGTGATAGTTGAACCGCCAAAGGTTGATTTTCCACCCAATATATAGTTGAAAACGGCTTTTACACTTCGCTTGTAATCAATACCGTGATGATTTTCAAAGCGCTTATCCTCTATTGCGATAAAAGCATTTATAAGTGTCGTCGGTATATTTTCATACGGAATAAATTTATATTTGACACCGTTGTCAATATAAGCATCTTCAATTTTTGTTGCCGTACCGATGTGTGAAATTCGTTCGTCAAAGTCATAATAATAAAACGAGGTCTGCGAAGACATTCGATTGATTTGTAGCAAGGATTCGTCAACAGCGCTATCAGAATATTGATCTATATACACCGCGCCGGCAATTGTTACCGCAATAGCTGTCAATGAAAACAATATTAACAGTATCAGCAATATTTTGAAAAATATCCGCATAATTAAAGCTACGCCTCCTTGCCGAGTTTCTTTTTATTTAAGCTTATTTTTTGCCGATCGTCAAATAATATAAATGACAATATTTCCGTTTGAAATAAAAAAGTGATATGCTGTGAAGCATATCACTTTTTAGGTAAAATTTGAATTTCAAGTATTTCCGATGGATTAAAAAAACGAGGGATAGGTTTAGAGTTATTTACCGCGCCCCTGCTTATTATAAGCCGACCGTCGTGTATGCCCGAGGTGTATTTTGGGAAAATGCCTTGATGCGGGGCATATACACCCTGACCGAATATTCTCCACTGTCCGCCGTGAGCATGGCCTGCAAAAATGAGATCAATGTCGGTGCTTTTCAAATGTTTGGGATAATATTGAGGATAGTGGCAAAGCAAAAGCTTAAATCCCGGCTTTTGCGAAAAATCGGATAGAAAATTGAGATCGGGTAAAGGCGAATTCAAGGCAGGATCCATATCCCGTCCGCAGACAAGACCGCCGATAAGCACGGTACTGTTACCAACGGTTATTGCAGTGTCCGTATCGTTGATCATATTGATGCCATATTGATTTATAAGATCAATAT
Organism: Eubacteriales bacterium; assembly: GCA_045643865.1. Classification (GTDB taxonomy): domain Bacteria; phylum Bacillota; class Clostridia; order Oscillospirales; family CAG-272; genus SVTX01. The sequence continues at coordinate 7,011 of JAZRFU010000148.1, read as the reverse complement.
GACTTTGTCGCAATTCAGGATCGGAAACCTTTGATTGACCGAATTTTGCGTGCGAATAATATATCTCGTGATTACCAAAGCAATAGTAGCACGGTGCTATATTAGACGCAGCGAAAAGGAAATCAAGCGCATTACGGTTTCTCTTTTCCATATAATCAGTTGATACTTCGAGTATATCTCCTGCAAGTAATATCAAATCGGGCTTTATATGCTTCAGATGGTTAATTATATGCTTTTCGGGACGCGCATGCAGATCTGAAACGCAAGCCAGCTTGATAGGATTTGTGATTTTCTCGGTTGTTATATTATATCGGGTAATTTTCATTTGTACTCCGTAAGGTATGTATTATTTGTCCAAATAGAAATCCATTACATCAGCGACCTTGAAGAATCCTACGCCGCGATAATATTCATCACCGTCAAACATTGCCATACGCAGATCGTCTGCGAATGCAATGGCACGGATGCGGTCTCCATTGACGATAGTATAGTGCGTTTTTGTTTTAGGTCCCTTGTTTCCGAATATTACGTATTCGGATTTTGCAAAAAACGTTTCGGCGGTGTCTGCAAGTCCACTTTCGTTAAATGCGGGTGATACGTATACAAGGCGATCGCTGACAGTGCGTATACCAATAAGCGAGATCGGCACGGTAGATCTTTCTATATCGGTTCGGTAAAGATCGATGACTGTTTTATCAAGGACCTGTATTCCTACGCCGTCGTTATATACGAATGCATCGACTCCGTGCTTCTCTGCAATTTCGTAAAGCTTTTGCATTTTAGAGAATTCGTCCTCATTTTGAGGATATGGCAGCCATATTTCTCTTACCTTTTCGGAAGCAAAAATATTAAACAACGTAGCGTTGTGGCTATAAGAATATCTTGTGAGGAATATGGCCCTTATTTCCGTCGCGCGAGCATTGCTGACCTCAAGCAGTGCCTTTGAATATGAGGTTTTGCTGCCGTTGGATATGTCGCATATTATTGCTTCCTTGTCATTTGAAATTACCAGAATGTCCGATTGAGAGGAAGCGTTCACGTATGAAACCTTAACGTTATTATAGTTTATGCGGTCGTATATTCCCGTACACCCTATACAGAGCGCAATACATACGGCGCAAGGAATAAGACTGGTATATTGATATCTATGCTTTGACACAAGAGAATAAAGTATTGCCGCGCCGATCAGTATTGACGCCACAGTTGCAAACGGATAATTTAGTGAAAAAACGATGTTTTCCATATCCGATATTTCCGCGCAATAATCAAGCATAAGATCGGAAATGAACGTTATAGCTGCTGATATGGCGGTAGAGATATACGGTACTGAATGGAACGGTATAAAAATCAGCGATAAAATTATTATAGCCGCAGTAGGCAAAGATAAAATTGCAGAAGAAATCACGCTGAACAAAGAGATTTCCTTGATGAATATGCACATTACCGAGATGAGCGGCAATATTGCGAAAATGCCTGTGCACAAAGCGATAAAACAGTATTTGAGCGGCTTGAATAAAAATCTCAACGATGGACGAAGCGCATATATTCGATTTCCCAGCTCATCGTTAAGCGGTGGGATATACACGAGTATTCCAAGCGTTGCGCAGAATGACATCCAGAACGCAGGATCAAGCACGGATCCGGGTGAGAACAGCACTATCAGCGCGCCGGCTATGGAAAGTGATGTCAAGGAATCGGAAATCCCCTTCACTGTCATTCCAAGATAGACTATTAATAGCATAAGCACAGATCGGGTGGCAGATATTGAAAAGCCCGTAAGTGCAAGATAAGTCACAGCGCATAGAGAAAGTATGATGGCAAGTAATTTCCTGTTGGAAAATATTCTTGAAAGAATAAACATTGCCGCGCCCATAATTATGCTCATATGTAATCCACTCAAAGCCAATATATGAGAAACTCCCGCGCGCGAAAAATCCCGTGTGGTCTGAGCGGATAGCAGTTGTCGATTGCCGAGAAGCAGAGCCGAGCTTAACTTACCCGCCTCACCGCGTATATTTCGTGTAAATATATTTGAAATGCTGTTGTTGACCGATGAAAGCATATTTTTTACATCAATTTGGTCACTGTCGGTCATAATAAGCGATGTATCGTCGTATGATGTGTACAGAATGAATATTCCCTCGGATAAGAGATTGATTCGTTCGTTATAAATGCCGTCAGATTCGGGCATTTGTGCCATTGCCGAAACGATAATTTTATCCCCTACCTCAAGCGCGGCGGAATATTCGCAGATCAAAACAGATTTGTGAGATTTTTTCTCATCGTTAATGGAAGTTACGTTTATTTGATATTTGCTGAATCCCTGCTGATCGTATTCCTTAGCGGTAACGGTCGCTTCTATTGTGTAGCTTTTGTTGTACATTTGCGCGTATTGATCGGATTGAACGTTGAAGTAAATTACCGATGACAATGAGGCGAGGAATGTAAGCAGAAATCCCAATATAACGTATATTATTGCACATTTGCGCTCGTGCTTAAGATTTTGGAATATTGCAATAAGAAGTGAACAGACAAATCCAATGCCCGAAAGAACGGTTAAAATTATCTTGGGAATAACCGGCAAAAAGAACGATCCCGTAGCGACCGCCAAAAATATCATGCATGCCGTAAATAACGGCCTTTTGGAGAATACATTCATGTTGCAAACTCCTTTCTTAATCAATTTTTTTGTCTTGAAATGTCCAAAATACTCTAATTTTTTCAGTTTTTGAAAAAAATGCTTGACAAACGGTGAAAAACATTATATAATATCAACGTTGTATCAAATCAAAATTTTCGGAGGAACAGAAATGTTTGATAAGCTTAAGGAAGTGCTTGTAAAAGAGCTTCAAGTAAAAGAAGACGCTATCACTATGGATGCTGAGCTGGCATCTGATCTTGGAATCAACTCAATTGAGCTTGCCGATCTGGTAATGATCTGCGAGGAACAGTTTGATTTGTCCATAGACGACGAGGATTTGCACGGATTTATTACCGTGGGAGATATTGTAAACTATCTCGAAGCAAATCTTGACTGATCTTAAACGTGTACATAATTCTTATCAATGGCTATCCATTTGGATAGCCATTTTATTATTGCACTGCAAACTGATCGGAATTATCGCAGGGATAGCAAAGGTGCGTGTCCGCACCGACCTTGTTGAGAGCGGATACCGCGGCTCTGGCGTCCTCCTCACATTCAAATACACCGAATACAGACGTTCCGCTTCCGCTCATCATTGCACGGACAGCACCTGACTGTATCATTATATTTTTAACTTTTGTTACGTCAGGACGCGCATTTTCAACGATGTCCTCGAAAATGTTGTAAAATCCCTCACAGTATTCTTTCAATAAAAGTGAGCTTTCGGTCTTGATCAATATATCGAGCATACGGAGCTTTGGAGAGTAATCTGTGAAGTTATTGTATTTTTCATCAAGTGTTTTGTATGCCAAAGGGGTTGACATTCCCTCTCCAAGCTTTGCCACTACCAGCGGCATCTTCCGCATAGGAACGGTTGGAACAAGTTCTTCTCCTATTCCCCGCGCAATGCAAGCACCGCCCTCTATACAAAATGGAACGTCAGCGCCAAGTGCGCTGCCTATTTTTTTAAGCTCATGCTTTGAGAGCTTGTCCCCAAGCAAACGGTTAAGCGCGACAAGCACTGCCGCCGCATCGGTGCTACCTCCCGCAAGACCCGCTGACATAGGAATGTTTTTCTGTATATGTATGCTTATATTTCCGCTGCTTATCGGAAAAAGCTCAGCCGCGCGATAAGCGATGTTGGTGCGGTCTGTAGGAATTTCTGCTACAGAGCAAGAAACGGATATGCTTTTGGAATCTGACGGTAAATATTCAACTGTGACAATATCGTGAAGTCCCACGCTTTGCATAAAGCTTATGATATTGTGATATTTATCCGCGCGCAATGACGTTATATCAAGAAAAAGATTGATTTTAGCGTATGCTTTTACAGATACCTTCATATTTACCTCCGTTTTGTTGCTTGATAATAAAGATTATCCTGAAAATCAAGTCATAAATACATTATAATATCTATATGTTATTATTTTATGAATATTTTAACTTTTTGAAAAAATTGTTCCGACGCGCCGAATCCTATTGACGAAAATGTTAAAAAAGTATATAATATATGCTGAAGTAGTAATATTGATAGAAAGAAAGGAATAATAGTTATGGAACACATTTCTTACAAAACTCACGGCGTATGTGCAAGACAGATAGATATGGAGGTTGAGAACGGTGTTATCGTAAGCGCGGCGTTTACGGGCGGTTGCTCGGGAAACACTCAGGGCGTTGCGGCACTTGTTGTCGGAATGAGCATTGAGGACGCAATCAAGCGCCTGCGCGGTATAAAGTGCGGATTCAAGTCCACCTCCTGCCCCGACCAGCTCGCCATAGCCCTTGAGGAATACCTTGCAAACAAGTGATCGTTACATTACAACCGAAAGGATAATATAAAATGGAAAAATATCTTGAAAATTATCATCGCTGGCTAAATGAAGATGCTCTTACTGATGAAGAAAAGCAGGAGCTTATCGATATTCGTGATAACGATGATGAGATCAAGTTCCGCTTCTCGTCAGGACTGACCTTTGGTACGGCGGGATTGCGCGGCATTATGAAAACGGGTATGAACGCGATGAACGTTTACACCGTAGCACAAGCAACGCAGGGCTTGGCAAATCTCATACATAAGGAAGGCAGAGCGCATGACGGTGTTGTTATCGCGTATGACTCGCGTAATAATTCCGAGCTGTTCGCTCGCGTTAGTGCAGAGGTTTTGGCAGCATCGGATATAAAGACCTTTATTTTTGACGAGCTAAGACCCACGCCTGAGCTGTCTTTTGCGCTTCGTGAGCTTGGTTGCGTTGCGGGTATAAATATAACCGCATCACATAATCCCAAGCAGTATAACGGATATAAGGCGTATTGGGAGGACGGCGCACAGCTCTCCCCTGAGCATGCAAACGTCGTATATGCCGAGATATGCGAGATGGACATATTCAACGACGTAAAGCGTGTAAATTTTGACGAGGCGGTGGCTTGCGGAAAAATAAGCGTGCTTGGCAAAGACATGGACGAAAAATATCTTGACAACGTAGAGCGTCAGCTTGTAAATCCCGATGCGGTAAAGAACGTTGCAGACGATCTTAAAATAGTCTATTCTCCGCTTCATGGCACGGGATATAGATTAGTGCCCGAAATACTCGAAAGAATAGGTCTTAAGCATCTTTATCGCGTTGATGAGCAGTTTGTTATCGACGGAAATTTCCCTACCGTTGAAAAGCCCAATCCCGAATATGCCGAGGTGTTCAAGCTTGGCATTGAGATAGCGGACAAGGTGGGAAGCAATCTTGTTATCGCAACCGATCCCGATGCAGACCGAGTTGGAGTTATGGCAAGAGCCAAGGATGGAAAATTCCGTACTATCACCGGTAACCAGATGGGCGCACTTTTGCTCGACTACATCATTACCGCGTACGAGGAAACTAACACTATGCCCCCCCTGCCCTATGCAGTAAAGTCGGTGGTTTCAACCGAGCTTGCAACCAAAATCTGCGAGGCACACAACGTAGAGATGTTTAACGTGCTTACGGGCTTCAAATTTATAGGCGAGGTCATCAAAAATCACGAAAAGAGCGGCGTTGGCTCGTATATCTTCGGATTTGAGGAGAGCTACGGATACCTCAAAGGAACGTATGCAAGAGATAAGGATGCCGTTGTTGCGTCTATGCTTATCTGTGAGATGACAGCGTATTATTACGCAAAGAATATGACGCTTTGCGACGCGCTTGACGGCCTGTTTGAAAAATACGGCTTCTGCCGTGAATTCAACGTCGAGATATATATGGAGGGCGTTGAAGGCCCCGAAAAAATGGCGGCACTCCTTGACGGAATGAGAAACGATACTCCCCGTGAGCTTGGCGGCGTAAAGGTAAGCGCATTTGGCGACTATAAGGCGGAATATTTTGTCAATCTTGATAGCGGCGAGAAGATTCCCACGGGCTTGCCCAAGGCAAATATGCTCTGCTTCAAGCTTGAAAACGGCGACGTAGTTATAATGCGCCCCTCGGGAACAGAGCCGAAGGTCAAGTTCTATTTCCTTGTTATTGCCAAGGATAGCGCCGAGGCGGATGCTCGAATTGAGGCGTATAGATCTACACTTAATGTATAAAAAATGGCAGGAACACGATTGGTGTTCCTGCTGTTTTTATTTAAGCACTACATTATCGTCACCGAGTAGCTTTTTCAGCTCTGATACGGCGTAGTCCGACCAAAGCATTTTTTCGCTATATGCGTGATACTTTTTGCTTGATGCATCAAAGAAAATTATCTGTATGTTGCCCTCGTTGAATATATCTACTATGTTTCTTGCCTTGGAGAATATTTCCCCGTTAAGATCGGGAACCTTGAGATAGATCTTTGCAGGCGTGCTCTCGCGCTTGTTCTCTACACGGTGCTCCTCTACCTTCGGCTTTGCCGCGGTGGGTGTCGCCGTGTTATTTTTGTTTGCGCCTGCATAGATGGAGAGATACATTGACAGTGCCGACGGAGCGCCCGAATTGCTCGAATTGCTCGAATTGCTTGCATCACTTTCTGTTTGTAGCGGATCTGATTTTACCGAGCAGTCACTCTTTGTGACGGGTCGGTAATTTTCATTTTCGGTGAGTGGAGATATGGAATTGACGAGCAGCTTGGGATTTTCATCGTCCTTGACGGATACAGTTCCCTCTACGCACACCGCGTTGTCAACGAATATTTCATGGTAGCAATCCGTATATTTCTTTGCAAATACAACGCATTCCATATCGGCAAATTTGTCCTCTATTCTAAAGAACGCCATTTGCTCGTTATTTCTCGTGGTCTTTACCGATACAGACGTAATGATACCGACGATGCTCACCTTATCCCTATCGTGATAAATAAGCTCTCCGTCCTCACCACGATCCATTATATCGGATATATTGACTGTGTCAAGCTCGTCT